>CAMYKE010000046.1 GCA_947258895.1 uncultured Pseudomonadales bacterium
TCGACGATGCCATCGAGTCGGGAGGTACGATGAAGCGTTTGATCGACCATATAACCGGCAATTACCAACCTAAGTCGCTTTCGATAGCAACACTTCTTGTTAAACCAGGGCGCGTAGACATACCGGTACCACAATACTTCGCATACGGAATGGAAAATGATGATCTGCTGGTAGGGTACGGATTGCCCTGGCAGGATAAATTGAGACACGTTCCCTATGTATCAAAGTTGATAAAATAACCGGCCCTCGCTGCAAAACAAAGCGTTCCAGAGAGGTTATCAACGCTTAATAAAATTGATTCACCTTTAGCAGGGGGGTCTAAGGGCCAATGGATTGGGCTCGGTGGAACGATGTTCGCGCCTCGACGCGTCGAACGTCGAATCCCCTCTACACCTGAGCGCATAAGTGTGGTTGCAAAATGTCATGGTGATCGAACCAATTTCCAATCATGTGCACGTGATCCCAACCCTGGTGGAGTGGTACCAGTCCGAATGGAAGCCTTATTACGGAAAGGATGGCCCTGGCGATGCCCGGGCAGATCTGGTGTCACGCTGTAATCGCGACCGCTTACCCCTAGGTTTGGTTGCACTCGAGGACGACCAAACGCTCGGGACTACCGCACTCGATCTGGATGTCACGACTCATCTAACACCGTCGGTGGTGGGGCTATTGGTGGCACCGCCCTACCGGCGGCAGGGAGTTGCTACCGCGTTGCTCATGGCTAGCGAAGAAATCGCGCGCCGGCTCGGGCATCGCCAACTGTATGCCAGCACGGCGGTCCTGGGCGGTCTGCTTGGCAAGTTGGGCTGGGAAAAGATGGGCGAAGCAAAATTCCTGGACGACATAACAGGCTCGGTCTATGTGCGAAATCTATAGAGGCTACACTCATCAGGTCTACTTCCCTGGCGCTCGCTTTTCGATGACCGCTATCAAAAGCACGCCAGTACACACGGAGTAGTTATATGGGCCGAGAGTTCCATTTACCGATTACACAGCCAATCGGAATACAAGCAAGGGCCATCTCACAGGTCGTAGAACTCGCCGCCTGAATATCTGTCACAACTCTTGCAGAAGTTATCTATACACCATATATGGCAGCGGGCATGCCCGCGATTGGCGCAAGTGAGCCAAAACGTTGGACCAATAGTACGGAATCTAAAATGAAGATGAATGGAGGCAATTATGACGACTTTAAAACCTGTTGTATGGCTCTTGGTGATGCTGGTCGGCTTCGTGGTGTCAGCAGGGGTACGTGCGCAGCACGACGACCACGACGCGCTGCAAGATGCCCCACCCGCAGAGTTCGGGGAAGTTAACTTTCCGGTCACGTGTAGCGTAGCGGCGCAAAAGGAGTTCAATCGGGGGATGGCCCTGTTCCATTCCTTCTGGTTTGAACCCGCGAAGAAATCCTTTGCCAGGGTCCTGGAGCACGATCCCCAGTGCGGTATGGCGTACTGGGGAATTGCCATCATGTCGATGGGTAATCCGTTTGCCTGGCCGCCCAATCCCGATGCGCTGAAAGCGGGGGAGGCGGCCATAGTCGAAGCGCAACGCGTGGGCGGGAAAAGCGAGCGCGAACGTGATTACATTGCGGCGCTTGCAGCGTTCCTAAAGGATTGGGAGACCACAGACCACAGGCAACGGGCCATGGCGTTCGAGAAAGCCATGGAGGGCCTGGCGACAAAATTCCCCAAGGACGCAGAAGCGCAGATCCTCTATGCGCTGGTACTCGACGTCACCGCCCTTCCCACCGACAAGACTTTCGCCAACCAGCTCAAAGCGGCGGCCATCCTGGAGCCGTTGTTCCGGAAATATCCCAGGCACCCGGGTGTCGCCCATTACCTGATCCATACCTATGACTATGCCGAGCTGGCGGAACGGGGCTTACCTGCCGCCCGCGAGTATGCCAAAATCGCACCCGCGGTACCGCATGCCCGGCACATGCCTTCGCACATCTTCAGCCGGGTCGGCCTGTGGCCCGAAATGGTGGAGGGCAACCGCGCCTCCTACCTTGCCGCAAAAAGTGAGCTCGAGGAGACCACGCTTGGCATCGGCACCTATGATGCGCTGCACGCCATGGACTACATGGTGTACGCCCATCTCCAGCAGGCTCAAGACCAGGCAGCAAAGATGTTGGTGGACGAAGTAGCGGCGATTCGCAAACTAAAGGTGGAAAACTTTGTCGCCGCCTATGCTCTCGCGGCCATTCCCGCCCGCTTTGCGCTGGAGCGTGGCGACTGGAAGCAGGCGGCTGCGCTCAAGCTGCCGCCCACCGACATGTCCTGGAGCAAGTTCCCCCAAGCCGAAGCAATCCTCATCTTCGCCGGCGGCTTAAGTGCCGCGCGCACCGGTGATGCTCCAAAGGCACACGAGGATCTAGAGCGTCTGCAGACTCTCAAAGAAGCGATGGCTGCGGCCGGGATGGGCTACTGGGCGGGCCAAACAGACGTTCAAATCAAGGCCGTCCAAGCCTGGATCGATCTCGCTGAGAATCGCCAAGACGAGGCAGTGCGGTTGATGCGCTTAGCCGCAGAAGCGGAAGATGCCAGCGACAAGCATCCTGTCACCCCGGGGAACGTCGCGCCGTCCCGCGAGCTACTCGGAGAGATGCTCATGACGATTAACGCTCCGGCGCAGGCGTTTGCAGAGTTCGAGCGCTCTCTAAAACGCGACCCTAATCGCTTCCGCAGTATTTACGGCGCTGCCCGTGCTGCGGAGGCTGCTGGCAACCCAAAGGCGGCCCATGATTACTACGCCAAGCTGCAGGCCCTGGCCCTGAACCACGATACCGAGCGTTCAGAACTTGCCCACGCCCGGGTGTTTCTGGAGGGGGAATGAGCGTGCCTTGCCCGGGGCAGTGGCCATGAGTGCAGTGCGTAGGGCGAATGCGTTGCAGATGTTCGGGCCCAACCCTGCGCTCCAACAATTGTGGAAGCGCCGCAACACTGAGCTTGTACGCCGGGAGTGAGTAGTCCGATAATAACAGATCCCAAAACATGCAGCGTGTCGATGGCTCTACCAAAACCACCTACATGATGTCGTCCGGGGACTATCAATTCGGCGCCGGCAGCGAACAGAAAGGTTAATTTCCACGCGTTGACCGGAACGTACTGCTGCCCCGTGTGGCCGGCGGGGAGCGATTTGTGGTGCCGGCACGCGCCAAAATCAGCCGCAAAATTGAGGTCCTGACAGGCGATTGCTGTTTTTATCCGACCTGATAGTTCGGGCTCGAGTCGCACCACGCGAAGCAATCCATTCCTGCACACCGAGCCATGAAGCCAGCGCGGACTGCCCGCGCGCGCGCACCATTCGTTGTAATAACCTTGAAAAATCGCTAGGCTAGAGTCAATCCTGTTACGGGCAGAACCAAGCGCACATCGCGGATTTTCTCGCGCCACAGGCTCGTACCCCAGATAACATACAACAATAAAGTCTTGGAGAGCTTTTGATATGCAAAAGCGGGTATCAGAAATTGCCGACGAACTACTGGCAAAGGGATTACTGGAATCCTGGCACGGCCCTGACAACACCATCACCGGGATACCGGACATAGCCGAATGTGGCGCGAACGATCTTGCCTTCGTGGAACGCAATGAGTTTGTCGAAGCCGCCATTGCCAGGAAACCGGGGGCTGTAGTTACCGACAAGGAGCTGGCGGGCGAATTTGCCGAACTCACCGGTACTGCGATCCTGGTTCTCCGCAATGTCAGGCTGGCGCAAGCGATTCTTCGCCAGGCCTATACCGACCGAAATTTGCGAGACACTGGCTGGGCACAAGTGCATGACAGCGCAATAATCCATCCATCCGCGACTATCGCTGCCGATGTATTGCTCGGACCCGGCGCTGTGATCGAGCGCGACGTCAATATTGGCGCGGGTTGCGTCATCATGGCGAATTGCGTTATCCAGGATGGCTCACAAATCGGCCGCGATACCGTGATCTATCCCGGCGTAGTAATCGGTTATGAGTGCCAGATCGGTGAGCGATGTATAATCAAGGCTGGCGCATCGATAGGCATGGAAGGCTTCGGGTTCGCCCAGGATGAGAATCACAAGAGCTACCGCATTCCACAATTGGGAAACGTGGTAATTGGTGACGATGTCGTTGTCGGTAGCAACTGCACCTTCGATCGCGGGGCCTTTGGCCCGACCCGAATTGGCGATGGTTGCAAGTTCGACACACATGTTCATGTCGCCCACGGCGTAGAAATCGGCAAGGACTGCCTGTTCGTTTCCCAGGTGGGAATCGCAGGCACCAGCAAGATTGGCGATCGCGTCATCATCGCAGGCCAGGGCGGGGTTATCGACCACATCACCATCTGCGACGACGTGGTTCTGACCCAACGTCCTGGTGTTATCAGCGATATCAAGGAACCCGGTGTGTATGCCGGACACCCGGCACAACCGGTAAAACAATTCTTCAAGAATTCGATCGCCGCTACCCACCTGGCCGAAATGAAACGCAGCATTGCGGAACTGGAAAAGAAACTGGCAAAGCTGGACCCGGAAAGCGAAAAATAGCCGCCTCGCTGAGGACTCTGGCCAACCGTTCCTGCAATTGGTAATCCACTCGCGATGAATGCCCTCAAAGGATTTACCTGGTTGCTGGTGTACCAGGCCGCAGGTGAGATCATCGTTCGCCTTCTGGGATTGCCGCTCCCCGGTCCGGTACTCGGAATGCTGTTGCTGCTGGTGTCACTCATGCTCTACGGCCGTGCGCCGGAGACACTGGAAGCCCCCGCGCATGCCCTGTTAAAGCATCTATCGTTGTTATTCGTGCCCGCCGGAGTGGGCGTGCTGGTGCACCTGAATCTGCTGGCCGCGCACTGGTTGCCGCTGCTGGTAGCAACAATCGCCAGCGTCATCATCACGCTTATCGCGACGGCGCTAACCATGAACCGCCTCCAGGCGGGCGCCGATAAGGATTCCCCACTATGAATAACGAACCTGCCGGGATCTGGGTTTACCTGTCAAGCTCGCCTCTAATCTGGCTAACCTTGACGCTGCTAATTTATCAGCTCGCATATCGTCTGTATTCAGCCTGCGGCGACCAGCAACTGTTAAATCCGGTGCTGGTCGCCGTTACCGTTCTGGTTCTGATCCTGGCCACTACCCAAACCCCCTACCAGCTCTATTTCGAAGGAGCGCAGTTCATTCATTTCCTGCTGGGCCCGGCCACGGTAGCCCTCGCGATTCCCCTGTATGCACAACTTCCAAAGTTACGCAGAGTCTGGCTTCCCGTCACGATCGCGGTATTTGCCGGTGTCATCGTCGCCCCGCTAAGCGCCATGCTGATCGGGATGCTGCTGGGCGGTAGTCCGGATGTTATCCTGTCGCTGGCGCCAAAATCTGTGACCACCCCCGTCGCGATGGGTATCTCCGAGGTCATTGGCGGTATTCCGTCGTTGACCGCAGTTATTGTGGTCATCACGGGTGTGGTCGGGGCCGCCACGGGAACGGGAATCCTGAAGGCGCTGAAAATCACCGATCACAGTGTCTGTGGGCTGGCCCTGGGTGTGTCATCGCACGGGGTTGGGACCGCGAGGGCGTTCCAGGTGAGCCCGGAGATGGGAGCCTTTTCCGGCCTGGCGATGGCGCTGTCGGCGGTCATGACCTCCTTCATCCTGCCCTGGCTGATCGAAATTGCCGCTATGGCACACTGAAAAACCGCATGTGGCCCGGGCGTTTAGCTGTTCGCGGCGTTTTGCAGCAACCGAGCCAGGGCCGCGGCTTTCGCGCGCGCCACGGTGACGTATTTTGATTGCGGAGTCGAAACCGATTGTACCGCGTACCACAACATGTCCAGATACAGATAGACGGCCTGGTTGTGAAAGAAGTGCAGGCGCTCACTCGCGTCCAGGCTGCCGAAGTAACACTGCAGTAACCACCGGGTTTGATCCGTATCCAATTGGTGATTGTGGACAATCACTGCGATCTCAAACATGGGATCGCCCATCCCCGAGTATTCCCAATCCAGCACCAGCGATCGCTGGCCATCATCGACGATATTGGACAGCATCAGGTCGTTATGACACAACACGCTCGCATGAGGGAATTGCTGCGCCTGGTCCATTATTTGATCCAGTCGGCGGCGCAGGAGCGGGGTAACCAGCGCGTCACCAGGCAAGTTCGCAAGTGCCTGCCAATAGCGATCCGCTACCTGTTGGGGTCGCAGTTTGCGTGCAATCGGCGGTAATGCATGAATGCACTTGAGCAATACCGCCAGACGTTCAATGTTCTCAAGCCGGCCCGCTTCCTCCACACTCCAATGCCGCCCGCTTACAAATTCAGTGACCAGGATATTGCGCTCGTGGTCCGCAAAAATCACCGCGGGGGCGAGGGCGGCGGCATGGGCTGAACGAAGGACCCTGAGCTCCGTGTCGCGATCCAGGCCCAGCGCCGGGTTGGAGGAAGATAAGCGCAACACTAATCGCCGGCCTGCCCACTCGAGCAGGTAGGCGGTATTGCTCAGGCCGGTCTCAATGCGCCTTACAACCTCGGGCTTGTCGCCCGGTCCGCTGACCTGCCAGTCGCCGCAGGTTGCCAGCGCCGCGGCGAGGCTGTCATTTCCTGCGTGCCGGGAAAGCGCGTTCATGGCGGCACAGCCTGCGCTCGTTCTTCTGCGTTTTGTTGCTGCCCGGCACTAACTTGCTGCCCGGCCAAGTGGCGACGCCACGTAAGATAACCAAACACGGCGATTACCAGGTAGGCGAGAAAAAGTAGCGCATAAAGGTACAGGCCGCGATCGACATATAGCACGATGGACACACTGTCGATGACCAGCCAGTACAGCCAATTCTCAAGCACCTTCCTGGCCACCATATAGGTCGTCAGCACCGCGCCCCAGGTGGAAAAGGAATCCAGGTACGGCCAGGCGGCATCGGTTTTGGCAGCCAGCAGGAAACCGGAACACCCGGCCACGGCCACTACCGCCACAATCGCCACACAATGGTAACGCCACGGCCAGCGTCTGATCGGCAACGGGCTGCTGGCCACGCCCCCATGGCGCCACTGGTACCAGCCATAAACCGCCATCAGCATATAATAGCCGTTGAGGGCCGATTCCATCAGCAGGCTGGCATCCCAGAACACATAAATCGATATCGCCGTACCCAGGAACGCAGCGTACCAGCACCAGATATGCTCGCGCATCGCGAGCAGCAGGTAGGCGACACCCAGGGCAACGGCCAGCACTTCCCATAGGGACATCGCCGCGATTGCGCTGCTGATGGTGTCGGAGATCTCGGTCATTACCATCGGCTCTTGACCACACACTCATTACCGCTCAACGCTAACCGCTCAGTCATAACCGCTGAGAACGCGGGTATCCCCCGCCAGGAATTTGGTCACGAAGACAGCCCGGCCGTGGCTTGCCAGCGAATGCTTCATGGCCGCGCCGAGCAGATTCATCACCGCGTCGTAGTCGCCGAACAACTGAGTGCTCATGCTATTGGTCTTTACCTCGACACCGTCTTCTTTGCTAAGCCGCTCGATAAATTCGGCGATCGGTTGCAGGTACTCATCCGCGAACGGATACATGCTGATTTCCGCGGAAAGCTTCATCACCCGGTTACTCTCCATATCACCCATCATGCCCTCAGAAACTGTATTTGCCGCTGACGCCGATAACCCGCGGCTCGCCGAACTGGTAATAGGGCTCCGGTGCGTAGCCATTGTCCGGATTATTGCCAAACTGATTACTGAAATAGAAACCGCGCCCGTAATAATCTTCGTCCGCCAGGTTGCGACCCCACAGTGCCACTTCCCATTCCGCCGCCCGGTAGCCCAGGCGTGCGTTAAAGAGGTGGTATGCAGTGCTGCGCTCATCGTGGCTGTTCGAAAAATAGAATGCGTCCCTGGCCTCCAGCTCCAGTCGCGCAAACCAGCGCTCCGTGAGATCAAATTCCGTGCCAAGCAGATACTGGTAGTTAGGCGCGTGCGCCAGATCCCGGCCGCGCATCGAGCAGGCCGACGCTGCCAAAAACACGGACCCGGTCGCCTGGCGAGTAGCTGACTTCGGCCTCCAGGCCGACCGCCTCACCGGCGGCAGCGTTGGCGAGAAAGTCATCAAACGAGAAATCCGCCGGATTAAATATCGATTGTTTGGCCTGCACGTCTTTGCGATCCTGATAAAACAGCGCCAGCTGGACTTGCAGCCGCTCATCCAGCCAGTTGCCCTTCACCCCCAGCTCATAGTTCCACAGGTACTCCGTATCGAAGGCGAATCGATCGCTGCTGATGGACGGGTTGGTCGCAGATGCGGAAATGATCTGGCCATTGACGCCGCCTGCCTTGTAGCCGCGGGAAACCGACGCATACAGCAGTGTTTCCGGCGTCGCCTGAAATTCCAGCACTGCCCGGCCACCCCACAACGATTCCCCGGTGTCCGAGCTCACCGCCAAACTATCCTGGTACTCCGCTTCACGGCGTTCAACACGCGCTCCCGTAACGAGGCCCCAGCGTGGCGCTAGAGCAGTGTCCAGCTGCCCGTAGAACGCGTAGTTTTCGGTGTCGAAGCGGCTACCGAAAGTCGCGCGCCGATCCAGGCTTTCCCGTTCCGAGCGTGCATACAGGCCCATCACCCAGTCGCTGCGACCGTCAAACAAACCGCCGCCTGGCGCGGACAATGCCCGCAGATCGAGGCTCGCGGTATCCCGCTCACGCCGATAATTATCCGCCGAGTTGTAGCCATCCGGGTGAAATCCAGCGAATGTCCAGTCCTCATCATAGCCATATTCGGTATCCGACTCGGCAAAACTCAGGACCGAGCTCAGCGCATAGGCGCGTGCTCCGCTCCATACCGCCTTCACGGAACCGGCCACCGATTCCTGGCGATCCCGGCCGGGCTGATCGGACAGGGTGGTGCGGGTATTAGTGAGCGAAAACGCATCGTAGCCATTGTCCACGTCCGTATAGAAACCGAACAGGTCAAGCGCCAGGTCATCGCTGGCATCGATCTGCAACCGGCCGCGCAGCGCTACCTCGTCGATATTATTGGTATCGTCGCGCTGCAGGTAGTCGTTTTGGATGTAGCCATCGCTGGTATGCGATTGGCCGCTGAGGCGGTAGCGCACCTTCTTGCCCAGCGGCCCACTGACCCGTGCATGCAGTACTCGCGTATCATACTCGGCAACATCTGCACCGACCTCCATGGTGAAGCTGCTGGCCGGGGCCTCGCTGCTCATATTGATCATGCCCGCCAGGCCATTGGCGCCGAACAAAGTACCCTGTGGACCGCGCAGGACCTCAACCTGGGCGATATCCAGGGTATTGGCGGCGAGACCCAGGCCAGTAAAATCGATACCATCTATCACCAGCCCGACCGACGGGTTAACCGGATCAACGAACTGGCTACGCTCACCAATACCACGAATCTGGAAGAACCGCCCCCGCGATGCCCCACTGGCATAATTAACATTCGGGACCGTATTCAGCAGCTGATCGATATGCGTCGCACTACGGGCCGCGATGGTGCCGCTATCTACAACCGAGACGCTGTTGCCGAGGGTTAGCACATCGCGCCCGCGAAACTCTGCGTTAACGACAACCTCCTCCAGCTCCGCGCCCGCTGCAACAACACCGGTGGAGAAAATCAAACTGAGCATGCCCGTCTGAAATGCCGCTCTCGTGAAAAATTCATTGGAAAACAAGGTGTTCGCTCCTGCAAATGGATCTAATCGGGGACCCGGTTTGCACAGCGTGGATTGGAGTTCGTGAAGAGTCCCTATCCCTACGCCGGCATTATCCGGATCAGGTACTAAGGGTTTGTTGTGTCAAGCGGCTTGCTCGAACACACCATCTCAGGCGTACGCCACCCCTCGGGTAAAACCGGTTGACTGGGCACCCGGCAGCAAGATCATACCACGCACGCACTGCGCTTGAAACCAATCAGACACCTGATCGCGCTTCGTTATACCAATAGACCGTCGCGCCTGCCACAGCCGCGGGCATAACGACAAAGTTCACGATGGGAACGAGCGCAGCCGCGAGGATCGTCAGACCAAATCCCAGCGCTGCAATACGGTTGTTTTGCAGACTGTCGCGTAGCTCGACAAAGCTGCGACCGTTGTTATCCATCGGGTAATCGATATACTGCAAGGCCATCATCCAGCCGGTAAACAGCAACCACAGCAACGGCGCGAAGGGCGAAATAAAGGGCACGAAACTCAGCAGGAACAGGCCCAGGACCCGTGGCAGGTAATAACCAAACTTCCGCAATTCCCTGGCGACCCCGTGCACCACTTCCCCGGCCAGCGAGCGGCCTGAATCCGGCACCGGTTCGCCGCTCAAATGCGACTCTACCGCCGCCGCCAGAAAACCATTGAAAGGTGCCGCGATCAGGTTCGCGACAATGCTAAAACCAAATACCAGGGCAAACATTACAGTGAGTGCGAACACCACCCAAATCAGGCCACCGAGAAAATCGAGCCAATCGGGCAGCCACGCGGTAACGCTCGCGACCCATTCGTTTAGCTGCTGCGCGCTCCACCAGATCAGCAACGCAAATACCGTCACATTGACCAACAGCGGGACCAGGACATAGATCCTGATACCGGGCCTTGCAAGTAGCCCGAGACCAGTAAGAAAGCATCGAATTCCGACCAACAGGACCTCCTTAGGGTGTAGTAGTGGAAGTTCGGCTCTGCACTATGATACGTGAAGGCGTCAGGAAGAACCTCAGGATGTAGTCGTCACGTGTGGCAACCGTATGAAATTCCAGCCAGCAAACTTCCGTCGCCACTAGAGCTTGTGGTCGGCAGCAGCGCCTGCCTTCCCGAGAAATAGTCTGCCAGGTGAGAACTCACGCGGAATTGCCGGCCCACTTGTCGTCAACCAAAACTCCTGCCCCTATGCCCTGAAGTCGCGATCGGCCCTGGATTTCCTCGAGATGCCCTCCAGTCCATCGAGGAATGCGGCTTGATCGAGGCGGTAGCGGTGGATGAACTATACGGAGGAAAAGGCCGACCGGACCCGCGGGGAAGCCATCAATGTGGCTCGCGCCGGCGAATTCTTCACCCCGTGCAGCGCAATTATCGACCTCCTCAGCCCTCGGGAATCGAAGATTCTGGCACAGGAGACAGGAGGTAGCGCCCCCAAATAAAACAGGGGCGCGAGGCCCCTGTAGTCTGGATGTTGCCGAACCGCTAGAGCGCGTCGTTACCGGTCTCGCCGGTGCGAATCCGAATCGCTTGTTCAAGCTCGCTCACAAAGATTTTTCCGTCGCCGATCTTACCGGTGTTCGCTGCCCGCGAAATCGCTTCAATTGCCTGGTCGACCAGCTCGACCCCAAGTGCAATTTCCAGCTTGACCTTGGGCAGGAAATCGACCACATACTCAGCCCCGCGGTACAATTCGGTATGCCCCTTTTGACGGCCGAACCCCTTTACCTCGGTGACCGTAATGCCGGTTACACCGATCTCCGAAAGTGCTTCGCGCACGTCGTCCAATTTAAAGGGTTTAATGATCGCACTCACCAATTTCATGCTAACTCTCCAATTATTATCAGATGCAAGAACGAATCGGTCGTCCGCAATCCGGTTTTATTCAGCTTGGTTTCCCGCATTGGGCCTGAGCACAATGTGCGGGTAATCTACTACAAATTGAAGAAATAAAAAAGGGCGCCACGGAGGCGCCCTCTCGAGAGAAATTGCCGCAGATTTAGCTTGCGCTGGAGGTCGAACCACCCGAGGTGAACTCCGGGTACGCTTCCATGCCGCACTCTGACAAATCCACACCTTCGTACTCTTCTTCTTCGCTCACGCGGATACCCATGACCATTTTGATGACGGTCCAGGTTATGAAGCTGGCTACGAATACCCAGACGAAGATCGTCAGTGCGCCAATCAACTGGCCCATAAAGGTCGCATCAGCGTCGGAGATCAGTACCGCGAAGATACCCCACAGGCCGACCACACCGTGCACGGAGATGGCACCGACAGGATCGTCAATCTTCAATTTATCCAGCGCCACGATGCTGAATACCACGATCGCGCCACCGACTGCGCCGATAAGAGTCGCACTCAGCGCCGAGGGATCTGCAGGCTCAGCGGTAATCGCTACCAGGCCTGCCAACGCACCATTGAGCGCCATGGTCAAATCGGCTTTTCCGAACATGATACGCGCCACGATCAGTGCCGCTATCAGTCCACCGGAGGCCGCTGCATTCGTGTTCATAAATACGTTTGCGACCTCGTTGGCGACTTCAATACCGCCCAGCTTCAGGGTAGAACCGCCGTTGAATCCGAACCAGCCCATCCACAAGATGAACGTACCCAGGGTTGCCAGGGGCAGGTTTGCGCCTGGAATCGCGAGCACCTGACCGTTGGCGCCATATTTGCCCTTGCGAGCGCCAAGCAGGAGAACGCCTGCGAGTGCAGCTGCCGCACCGGCCATGTGCACAATACCCGATCCGGCGTAGTCGCTGTAGCTCAGCTCATACATCCCGAATACTTCCTTGCCACCCCAGGTCCAGCCGCCTTCGAGCGGATAGATCAAACCGGTCATGACAACGGCAAACACCAGGAACGCCCAGAGTTTCATGCGCTCCGCCACGGCACCTGAGACAATTGACATCGCGGTCGCCACGAACACCACCTGGAAGAAAAAGTCAGAGGCGCCGGAATACTCGCCCATATCCCCGAAACCGGCTTCCGCGGAGGCCGCCAGCACGGCGGCAGCGTCGATGCTCGAAACCGTGTCAACGCCCGACAGGAACAAGCCGCCGTCGTACATAAAGTTGTAGCCGCAAATCATGTACATGGTACATGCCACCGCAAACAACGCGACGTTCTTGGTCAGGATTTCAGTTGTATTTTTCGCGCGGACCAGACCCGCTTCCAGCATGGCGAAGCCGGCCGCCATCCACATTACCAGGGCACCACATATCAGGAAATAAAAGGTGTCCATTGCGTATTGAAGTTCAAAAATATTGTTTTCCACAAAAACCTCCTCTAAGCCTAGGCTCAAAAGTTAAAATAAAAGCTGGCCTAGATTGCGGCGTCGCCGGTTTCGCCAGTTCGAATTCGAATAGCCTGTTCGATTCCACTCACAAAAATCTTGCCATCGCCAATCTTGCCCGTGTTTGCAGCCTTGGTGATCGAGTCGATTACCTGGTCTGCAATATCGCTGGCAACGGCTACTTCGAGCTTTACCTTCGGCAAGAAATCAACGACATATTCTGCGCCGCGATACAGTTCCGTGTGTCCCTTCTGGCGACCAAAGCCCTTGACTTCGGTTGCGGTTATCCCTGTTACACCAAGCTCGGAAAGCGCTTCCCGCACATCGTCCAGCTTGAAGGGTTTTATAATTGCGGTAACTAATTTCATACTTTACCCCTGGGTTTCAAATTACACTCACCAACATTGGTGTAGGTTCATACCAGCCTGACCACGAGAGTCAGAATTCAAATAGAGCTAGCAGGGCCTACATAGCAGCAATCGTGCCAATTTAGATTTACCCATTAAAAACAGAAGATTAGTGCCTCATAACGAGCACGCGAGTATATTGTGCGCACCATAATGAGGCCTTTTGCGAGCCAATGACCTAATGTAGTGCATAAATTGTTTTCGAGCATCGTTTCATGCATCGGCATCGCAACGCAGCGACTGCTGGCTTGATTTGCGCCCGGTAGCGATCTGCAGAAGGTTGAGCCATTGCAGCACCAAGCAGGATGATGGAGAAAACGGCGTCCTTGATTCATTGGCAGCGCGTAACGCGAGCGACTACGGAAGAGCAAACTTACAGACTGATGCTCATTGTCGTCGCATACACCTCGCGGCTGAAATTTTCGCGCCCGCATGCGCGCCGCAAGGCTCGAGAAAGCCGGTGACGCATGCTATGATCCCGGGACTGAAATGCATACGGTGTGTGACAGCAAATGGTTAAGCCTGAAGATATAGCGGCGCTGGGCCAACAACTCCTCGGCGCAATCCCGCAGAGTGTGCTTGACACGCATCGTGATATCGAGAAAAACCTCCATGCCTTGTTGCAAAGCGCCTTTACCGGCCTGGAACTGGTGAGCCGGGAGGAATTTGATGCGCAAGCGGCCGTGTTGCAACGCACGCGTAAAAAACTGGACGAACTTGAAAGCCAGCTTCTGGCATTGGAAAAGGATCTCGTAACCCACCGCCAAGAGGCCGAATAGAAATAGCAAACTCTCCAGGGACGGAGCCATGAATCTAGCAATTGTATATACTCGCGCCGTTCACGGCGTTGAGGCACCGCTCGTCAGTGTCGAAACCCACCTTTCCAATGGCCTGCCAAGCCTGGCTATCGTCGGCTTGCCCGAGGCTGCTGTAAAGGAAAGCAAGGACCGGGTGCGCAGCGCCATCATCAACTCCGGATTCGAATTCCCGTTGCGCCGGATAACCATCAACCTGGCGCCGGCCGACCTGCCCAAGACAGGCGGGCGATTTGATTTACCCATCGCGATTTCCATCCTCGCCGCGTCCGGGCAAGTACCCGCCAACGCGCTGCAGAGTACCGAGTTCATCGGCGAACTGGCCTTGACCGGTTCCCTGCGCCCGGTGGTCGGTGCGCTACCGGCAGCACTGCAAGCCACTAGCGCTGATCGCAACCTGGTGCTACCCCACGACAATGCCCCGCAGGCGGCGCTTTCCAGCAACGCCCGCATCCTGGCCGCAACGTCGCTGCTGGAAGTCACCACACACCTCAACGGCCAACAGCAACTCGAGCTATTCAGGGACGCTGTTCGCGCGGCACCGGCGGTGCATACCCGAGACCTTGCGGATGTAAAGGGCCAGCTCGCGGCAAAAAGAGCGCTCGAGATTGCCGCAGGGGGCGGCCATAATCTGCTGTTATTCGGCCCGCCAGGCACGGGCAAATCGATGCTGAGGCGACCCCCGTTTCGGGCTCCCCATCACAGCGCATCGTCAGTAGCGCTGGTTGGTGGCGGCAGTCATCCCAAACCGGGGGAGATCTCGCGCGCCCATCACGGTGTATTGTTTCTCGACGAACTACCGGAATTCGAGAGAAGGGTCCTGGAAGTGCTTCGCGAACCGCTGGAAGCGGGGGAAATCGTCATTGCGCGCGCCAGCCGGAGCACCCGGTTTCCGGCACGCCTGCAACTGGTTGCCGCGATGAATCCCTGCCCGTGCGGCTACCTGGGCGACAGCAAGCGCCAGTGTCGCTGCACATCGGATCAGGTGCAGCGCTATCGCAGCCGAATATCCGGACCGCTACTCGATCGCATTGATTTGCACGTAGAGGTGCTGACCCTGGCCAACGAATTATTTGCGACGGAGAACAACAGCCACTGGCAGAGCGCTGTAGTGCAAGCCAGGGTGCGTGCGGCTCGCAGCCGGCAGCGCTCGCGCCAGGGCAAGATCAACGCCATGCTCACGCCACCGGAAATAGACGCACATTGTGCGCTCGCCGCTGCCGACAACGAATTGCTACGCTCAGCCATCGAAAAGTTGGGATTATCGGCTCGCGCCTACCACCGTATCCTCAAGGTGGCACGAACTATTGCAGACTTCGATGCCGCAGCGAACATTCAGTCACCACACCTGCTGGAGGCATTGAACTATCGTAAGCTGGACCGCCCCTGTGGCCAGGGCTAGCCGCCATAATGATTTGAAACCACCCTTTCCTGAAAACGCAGCGCGCGCCGGCCGCCCGGACTACTACTGGCCGCTTCACACCCGAGCGCTCATGCGTTACGTGGATGGGCAGCAGGAACAACCCCACCCCTTGTGCGGCGAACCGAAAAAGCCGGCGACCTTTGCGGTCGTCGGCTATTACAACTCGGTTCCAACCCGGTTTACGGGGATGGGTGGGCCGCTTAGAAGCCCTTCGACCAGGAGACAAAGGGTACCAGGTCGTCATTGTCGACATAGTTGTTTTCGTCGTCCGCGATAGACAGGCTGAAGGTAAAATCACCCATGTCACCCGCAGATTTGGTCAGGTCAAGCTGGGCGTGGCTATAATCGAAATCCGCACCACCCTTGCCATCTTCGTCGAACGTGTAGTGACCCACGGTACCGCTTACGGCCCAGTCATCGCTCAGGTCAATGCCGGCTGACACGTACAGGTATAAATCACCCTCGACGTACACCGAGCCGAAGGGCCCGGTATTTACATCGCTCTGTACCGTGTAGGCAAAACCCGCCTCAAACACATCGACGGAAACGCTGGCGTACAGCTCGCCGTAATCCGCGTCATCAGCTTCCGGGTACATGTACTGGATGTAGCCTACGTCATAACCGATGCCGCTGGCCTCGCCCGCAAAGCCGCCATACAGATCCAGCTCGTATGTTCCGCCGCCCAGGTTGGAAGTCCAGGTGCCGACGTACACGCCGCTTTCATCGGCATAGTCCAGGCCACCGGAAACTGCTGCATCGTCGTTCGAGAACGAAGTTCCCCGGAACATGTAGTTGCTGGCAGCCCCGATGTTACCCGAAACTTCTGCCATCGCGGGAACCGCTGTCAGGGTCCCGGCCGCGATCACCGCCGCCGTAATGTTTTTCAAAGTGCTCATTCGCTAACTCCTATAAATGTCTCTGATGTACAGGGGGTATTCGCCCCAAGAACGTGCTATCAATCGTGCCGCACCCATTGATGCACATAGCGTGCCAACCAATTGATGCCGCACTTTCCGGTGTTTGAGCCCTGATTCAGGGCTATGCACCAATATGCGCATTAAACTATGCACCAAAACAGGGCGCCGATGGTCCCAGTGCACAAAGTCTGCGCTCTCGTTTTTTGCATTGCAAAAATCGAGAGCGTGAATACTAAAGGGGAGTGTAACGAATGTCCAGTCAATGGAAGACTTGCTGTTTCCTCACGGGACATCCGCTTGCGCTTGAAAATTGATCCAACCGATTGATCGAAATGAACTTTGTCGCCCGCGACCGGCTCGACGAAACGGCATTAATGCAGGCGTAATAGTACCAATACGGCACCGGGCAGAAGTAACAAAATTGGGGATTCGCGGGCTGTGCGGCGCCAAAAGCCCCGTCCAGCGCGGATGCGCTAGGCCAGTCGTGCGCTTTGTTTGAGCAGGCTTTTGCAGATATTATCAAACGAGACGGCCTGGTTATAAAAAAAGCCCTGCACCTGGTCACATTCATAGTCACGCAACAACACCACTTGCTCAAAGTGTTCCACCCCCTCGGCGATAACATGCATCCCGAGGTTATGGGCCAAATTGATAATCGCCTTGACGATGACTGCGTCCCCTTCATCGCTGACCACATTATCGACGAAGCTCTTGTCCACCTTGAGCGAGGTGATGGGCAACCCCTGGATGTGGGCAAAAGAGGAATATCCGGTGCCAAAATCATCGAGGGAAAAATGCACACCCAACTCGCTCAGATCGGTCATGCAGCGGCGCGTGTCTTCCTCGTTCGCCATCACCGCGGTCTCGGTCAATTCAAACTCCAGGTAGGATGGGTCCACCTCGGTTTTCTTGATGATTCGCGCCACCGTCTCCAGGAGTTTACGATCCTGGAACTGCCGAAATGACAGGTTTACTGCGATCCGCACGAAGATCCCCTGCTCCTGCAAATACTTCAGAGCGAGGCAAGCCTGGTGAATTACCCAATAACCCATCGTTACGATTAACCCTGTCTCCTCCGCCAACGGAATAAAGGCTTCAGGGCATAAAATGCCCCGGGATGGGTGCTGCCAGCGGATCAATCCCTCCATGCCGACAATCTCGCCACTGACGATGTCTACTCTTGGCTGGAACAACAAACGAAACTCATTACGTCGCAAGGCGCGCCTGAACTCTGCCTCAAGCACCAACTGATTCGACGCCCTTGCGCTCAATTCCTGGGTATAGAAACAGTAGCTGCAGCCGCGCTCTGTTTTCGCATGGCTCATAGCCAAATTGGCCGCCGTGAACAGCGCGTCGGCATTCATGCCGCCGGCAGGATAAAATGCAATTCCAATACTGCATGCCAGTTTTACCTGGTCCCCGGGAATCGGGTAGTACTTGCCAATCAGTTCATTAATCTGGTGTACCATGCGCAGTACATCCGACTCCGCAGCGACTCCCTCCAGGATAATCGCAAACTCGTCGCCACTGGTTCTGGCGAGGCTGTCACTCTTGCGCACGCAGGACTGCAAACGCTCTGCTACCGCGCAAATAACCAGGTCCCCGACTTTACGCCCGTAAGAGTCATTGATGAACTTGAATTTATCCAGGTTGATCACCAGCAGGACGACCTTTTGCCTGGATCGATCTGCGCGCTGCAGCGCATGTGACAGGCGGTCGTTAAACAAGGTACGGTTGACCATACCAGTCAGGGGATCGTACTGATCATGATAGGAAAGTTTGAGCTGGGCTTCCCTGAGTTTCAGGACATAGCGCAGTGAGCGTTCCAGGGATATGACATCCACCGAACCCTTGGTCAGGTAATCGGTTACTCCCGCCTTGATCAACGATGCCGCCAGCGCGCTATCGATCTCGGCACTGATCACGATAATCTGTACCGCGGGATTCAATACCCTGATCTCGCTGAGGTAATCGGTATCGGAATCCGAACCCACCAGGTACTCGGTAACAACCACGTCGAATACCTGGTTGGATAGCTGGCGCAGGGCCTTGCCTATGGTGCTGCACCAGGTGAGCTGGAAACTGAGACCTTCGAGTTGTTGTAGGGTGTACTCCAGATGCAGCTTTTCCGTATGCTGGTCATTAACGAAGAGAATGCGAACGGATTCATCCTGAAGGGATTTGTCTATGAGTTCCATAGGTGAGGCATTGACTCATGCGCCACCCTCAGGCGGCTTTATTTTTTTGTTTAATTATCCCGCCGCGCAGAGCACTCGCCTTGCCGAGCGCGTCGACGCTAGCCCTGCATCCGGGCAAAAATATGCGCTATTGGCTGGCATCAACCATGTATTGCACGGCATTACGAATGTCGTCGTCCGAGCAAGTCATACAGGTGCCTTTTGGTGGCATCGCATTAATGCCGTTAATTGCGTTAGCTACAACGGTATCGAGACCTTTGGCAATGCGGGGTTCCCAAGCCGCCACATCGGCCATTTTGGGGGCGCCGGCAGCGCCGGTCGCGTGGCATGCAAAACAGGCGGAATCATAGACCGCCTTGCCACTGCGCGGCTCGTTCGCGGCCGCAGCGGCAACAGTCACTACCGCGCCACCGCAGTCTTCACCTTCGATGCACACAGTACCGACCGGTGAAATACGCTCGAGGAGTTGGCTATCACCGCTAGAAGCGGAAAGAGCAGAATTCGTCACGAGCGCGGAAACCCCCAGCAGAACGATTGCTGGAAGCTTCTTGCCGGTTACATTATCGTTCTTGAAAGCCACGTCTACTACCTCGTGTCGAGTGCGTTGGGTATGCACGGATTGAAGATTTTGCTGTTCGGGATTATAACGACAATTCACAAAATCGAAAATAGAAAGATCGGGAAGTTTGCCAGGACCAGAATATGCCCACTACCTCAAACAGCAGAATCCGCGGTCTGCGAACGCGCCACGCCGCGCTGCAGAAATGCCAGCGAGCCGGGGGTAAAGCCCGGTGTCAAGAGAACCGGGGCGCATTGAGCGGCGGCCAGGGTAGCCAGCCCGCAACCAGCCGGACATCCGCACCACAGGCCGCGTTGACGGATTCTGCTGCAGGCCAATACACTTTTTGGAAACAATAATAGTCACCAGGAAATAGACAGCAAGTGCTATTCCTATCAGCAGCATGAATCAATATCATGTCTTAGTTTACAATCCGGAGACCGGACCCATGGCCAATCCACTATCGCGAGTCGATTTGAACCTGCTGGTAGCACTGCAAGTATTGCTGGAGGAGCGCAATGTAACCCGCGCCGCCGAACGCCTGTTTATTACCCAGCCGGCAATGAGCAAAACGCTGCAGCGACTGCGCGACCTTTTTGCTGACCCGCTGTTTACGCGGACCGCCCACGGACTCGTGCCTACACCGAAAGCGGAGCAATTGACAGAGCCCGTGAATTCGGTACTGAAGCAGCTCGAGGACACGGTTTTTACCGGCAGCTTTGACCCGGCGACCTATAGCGGTGACTTTACGCTGATGCTGCCGGAAATCTATGCGATCGGGATGCTGCCACGCCTGATCACCGAACTAAAGGAAGCGGCGCCCGGCGTGCACCTACACTCACGAAACATATTTCACAATCACCTTGAATTGCTGGCCGCTGGCAAGATGGATTTTACGGTGCATATCAACCAGTCGTACCCGGACGAGTTTGAAGTAACTCCATTGACGGTTGCCCGGCCGTTGTACTGGATGCGCAACGATCACCCGCTGGCCGCTAAGCGCAAACTTACGCTGGAGAGCGTGTTTTACTATCCCCGGGTTCTGTTACATTTCCCCAATATTGATGATGATGCCACGGCGCACATCGTCAAGGCGGCCCGTGAACTCGGATATACCCGCGAGGAGTATTTTGAAACCAGCCAGTTGCTGTCTGCGCTCGAAGTTCTGGCAAGCAGCGATGCATTGATGTTGGGGCCGCCCTACCTGACGGAGTGCCAATTGACGCGCGGCCATTTCGTCGGCAAGGCGGTGCCGGATGACCCGCTATTTGAAATTCTCGAATTGCCGTTTACGCTGGTACAGCATCGGCGCACGCTCAACTCTCCTCAACATCGCTGGCTAAAGGAGGCTGATTTTCTTACGTAGAAACTCCGCTTCAAAAACGTCAGCGGGTACTGGCTTGCTTATATGGTAGCCCTGAATATAATCGCAGCCCTGCGTTTTCAGGAACTTTTTCTGCAGCGAGTCCTCAACACCTTCAGCGATCACCTTTACACCCAGACTGTGTGCCAGCGCGATAATCGTCGTAACGATATCTGCATCCACCTTATCAGTGGTGATATCCGATACAAAGGCACGATCAATCTTAAGCATATCGATTGGAAAGCGCTTCAGATAATTTAACGAGGAATAGCCTGTACCAAAATCATCTACCGCTAGCATAACGCCCATGTCTTTCAGCTCCTGCAGAGTGCCAATAACCGACTCGGCATCCTCCATAATTGTGCTTTCCGTAATTTCAAGCTCAAGCAGTTCCGGGTCTAACTTCGCAGCCTCGAGTATTCCCGCAGTGCGTTGCGCGATATCGGCGCTATCCAGTTGTCTGCCAGCCAGGTTGACGGCGACCCGAATTCTCGGGTGACCCAGGTCCAGCCAGCTCTTGAGCTGTGCGCATGCGGTTCGCATCACCCATTCGCCCAGCTCCACGATCTGACCCGTTTCTTCCGCCAGCGGAATGAAATCGCCGGGCAT
>CAMYKE010000047.1 GCA_947258895.1 uncultured Pseudomonadales bacterium
GTTGGGCGTGTAAAAGGTGCCGAACGGCGTCGGCAGCGCCCGGCCGCCGGCCAGTGTTTCGCCGCCGTCGGCGGTGTGACAGTGTGCGCAACCACTGATGGTGAACGCATATTCACCGGCGGAGAGCGCCGTTTTGACGCCGTCCTGCTGTGCGGGTGCGGCGGTCGGTAACAGTAGCAGGATCAAAAAAAACCGGCGCAGCAAGGCGCCGGTCGATCGCGTCGACAAGACAGCCTACTTTTCCTTGCGGAAGTCGTCGTGGCAGCCCTTGCAGGCCGAGCCGAGATCGCTGACCGCGGGGCGCAGCGCATCGAAGCCGTTGCCGGCGGCGTCCGCCAGCGCAGTTACCGCGTCGGCGTAAGCCTTACCCTTGTCGGCGATCTCGGGGTAGGTCGACCAGATTTCCGGCAACGCGTCGGACTCGCTGTACTTGTCGCTGCCGGTGCCCTCTGCCCATGCGCGCCCCATGTCAAGCAACAGCTGCGCCTTGAGGTTGCTGGCCGACGTGCTCGCCAACTCGGCGTCGTAGGGAATCTTGCCGCGCGCCATGCCGAACAGCGGTCCGGCATTGAAACTGCGTAATTGCATTTCACCCTGGCGGGCCTTGATCAGGCCGAGATTGGGATCGTCGGCCGCGCCGACAGGGACGACGTACACCGCGCCAAGTAACAAGAGACCGATCCTGGTCTGGGGTTTCATATGCTGTCTCCTCATCGTTGGGTATAAGGAGAGTAAACGCCCCGTCGGCCATTCGCAAGCAAATACGGATTCTGGCCACGGCTCCGCAGTCTCTACCATTCGACGCGCCCCACAACTCGGGTGCCAACCGCAGGCGCTGTCTGAATCTGTTTCCTATACTCAGGCCGGCTTGGGAATCTGCGTTGGGGAGGACAAAAACAAACTCCTCTCCTCCCATTCAACCATAAAAATCAGTTTCTCTTCCAAGCTCCGAAGCTATACGAGCAAATCCGTCCAATGCTGCACCGTCAGCGCTGTGCCCCCGTTTATCGTTGTTTTTTTGAAGGTATCGATATCTATTCAAAGTTTAGTCAAGCAGGAGCCAGAGCGATTTGAGAGTTATATGTGTGCTGTGAATCGCTCTGTGGTTGCAATTCGGTTCGGCAAACCCGTTCTATCAGTTCCTCTTCAGACCGCTTTTTGTAAATAATGTAGCTCAACGTATCCGCATGCAACTGAATCAGAATATAGTCATCCTTACAGCAAGGTTCAGTGGGTGCTAATCTGGAAAATTGTGGTTCCATAGGTTTCTCCGTTAATTTTGAAGGGACCGCCGATGTACAAATTCAAGCCGGAAATCCCGGTAGCAGGGGCGAGTCCGGATTTTACTCTCACCTGCGAAGTAGAAGCCGACCGGGCTATCCGCACGTAATGCATGTACGCCGCAAGTTCCCGATAGATCGAATTTGGTTAGCGGCTTTAGTTCTTCGTTGAAGCCGACACAGTGCTCAACGACATATTTATTACCATCTATCCGTGACTGAAAGGCGAATTCAAGACCAAAGTGGATCAGGCCAACCTTGAGCAATGACTCTGTTTTCTGTGTGTCGGTCAGTGTAGAATCGGCAAAATTAGCGTGAACTTTCTGAAGGGTATCCAGAGATTTATCCGAGGAACGCGCTGGCCGAATGATGCCCATATACTCCACGACTGGCCCTTCAGCGAAGCGCATGGCGGCGCCAGTAGTCAACCCGGAAATTTATCTCCATCAGCGCGGCAATAGGCAATCCGGTAGCTTTCTGCAGCTTTTTTGCTGGATGCGTTAAAGCATTCTTTACGTTTTTCAGAAAAGTCGCGCTCGTCTGCATACAGAATCCTGCTCTCATTCCTGTATAACTCGCCAAAAGTATCACCAAAAAGTTTCTCGGTTGCCGAATTGACATAAATGATCCGACGGCTGATGTCAGCAACGACTAGAGCTTCTGGCAAATTATCAAATAGTTCGGTGAGTAACGATGTCGATAGAGAGTCGATATTTGCGGTGTAGCAATCAACCAACTCCCGATTGAACTTGCAAATGCTATTCTTTGACATGCAGAAATCTCAGGCAATGAGAACCTGTTAACGAAACCCTCTGTCCTGTTAGTGATTTCGTATCGATTTTTCGATCGTGTCACTAGTTTCAAAATAATCGTGCAGGGATATCAGCAGTACGCACAGAGGGTTTTTACGTAGTACGAGACCTCGCTCTGCGGCTGGATATTGCAGTGGTAACTTGATTGGCTCAACAAACAGAATCGGTACAATGCCAAAATTCCCTGACCCATTATGCGACTTCTGTAAGGCAAAGTGGTACAGCTCAAACACAGGCACGTCCCCCTCTCCATCCGATTCGTGAGTTCGTTCTTTTCCGAGACTACTCGTACGGAGCATGGATGTTTCTCTCCATTTCGGGGGTCTTTGTTTAAATGGCCGTATTGTGGCGTTGGGAGCGCTACGACAAATGGATTTAGGGTATGTAAATGTAGTCTATGAACGTGTCATATTGGCAGAATGTTCATGAGTACGATCACAAATGATGAAGAGTTGCCAGGCGCAGCGATTGTGGAATTATAGGACCATGTGGAGCACAACCAACTTAAGCTGTAATTATCGCGTAGCCGCGACGCCAGCTGCGCAGTAAAATTTATTGCAGGCCGGTGAGCCGTGAAACAAATCAGCAACTCGAGCCTGCACAAACGGCTTGAGGCCGCCGCCGGAAAATGCGCAAATACAAGCTCGGGTTATCAACCAATAATCATGAATTGAGCAAGCCATTGCCAACAAAACGCCTCTACGTCCTCCTGCTAGTATCACTCGTACCTGGAGGTCTGTTTGCAGAACCCTCCTTTGTCGGTGCAGAGCACTGCCGCTCCTGTCATGCCGATGCCTATGCCGATTGGCAGCAGTCCGATCACGCGAAGGCGCAGCAGGTTGCCAGCGAAGCTACCGTGCTGGGAGACTTCTCCGGGGTGGAGGTCGACTTCCACTCCATCAAGAGCCGCCTGTACCGGAAGGAAGGCACTTTTCTCATCGATACACGCAACCGCGAAGGTGAGACCCGCACATTTCCCATCCTGTATACCTTCGGCCACTATCCGTTGCAGCAGTACCTGGTGGATATCGGCAAGGGGCACCTGCAGGCGCTGAATATCGCGTGGGATAGCCGCCCCGCGGAACAGGGCGGGCAACGCTGGTTTCACCTGCAGCCTGACGAGCAGATTACATCCGAGCATCCCCTGTTCTGGGCCGGGCACTTTCAAAACTGGAACAGCCGCTGCGCCGAATGCCATGTCACCAATTACGAGAAGAACTTCAACCCGACGGATATGAGCTTCGCCAGCCGCTGGAGCGATGGGAACGTTGCCTGCGAGGCCTGCCATGGGCCTGCTTCGAAGCATATCGAACTGGCGCAACTGGGCCAGGTGAGAGCGGATAACAGCGGGTTTGCCCGCAGCAAATCCAGGTCGCTGCGATGGCAATACCAGCCGGGAGATCCCATTGCCAACCCAAATGGACCGCCCGCCGCTGATCACATCAACATGTGTGGCGGTTGCCACGCGTTGCGAATGCCACTGGCCGAAATCAAGCCGAATGCGGACTTTCATGACAGCTTTCGTTTGCAGCTGCTACACCAGGGGGCGTACTTTGCCGACGGCCAGATCCAGGAAGAGGTGTTCGTGAGCGGGTCGTTCCTGCAAAGCAAGATGCACCAGAACGGCGTGACCTGTGGCGACTGCCACAACCCCCATACCGGCAAGGTCAAGGTGGACGGCAATGGCCTTTGCGCCCGCTGCCACTCGCCCACTGTCTTTGATACACCCGAGCACCACCATCACCGCCAGGCCTCGAGCGGCGCCCGGTGCGTGAATTGCCACATGCCGGCGCGCACCTACATGGGGGTCGATGACCGGCGCGACCACAGCTTTACCATTCCTCGCCCGCAGCTAGCGGCCGCCGTCGGCGCGCCGAACGCGTGCACCGGCTGCCATGACGACAAAGACAACGACTGGACCGCAGAGGTGGTGGATGGCTGGGGCGTGGATGCTGCCGTCGCGCACTGGGCCAGCGTGAATCAACAGGCCCGCAACCTGGATATACTCGCGACCGAGTCGCTGATCGCAACCGTTTTAGATGCCAGCAAGCCGCCCATCGTACGCGCCTCGCTCCTGAGCCAACTAGGCAGCATTCCCTCCCCGGAAAGTGTTCGTGCGGCCGCGGCGATGTTACAGGACGAGGATCCATTGCTGCGCCGGGCGGCAGTCTCCGCGCTACGGCCGGTTCCAATCAGGCAGCGTTGGCAGCTGCTGGCGCCGCATATGGGCGATGCCAATAGAGTGGTGCGGTTTGAAATCGCGGGGAGCCTGGCCGAAGCCTATTCACAGTTACCCGCAGCGCAACGAGCGAGTCTGGAGAAGTTATTGCAGGAGTATCGCCAGATGCTGTCACATACCCTTGATTCCCTGGCCACCCAGCTCAATCTGGCGGTTCTGGAACTGGCGTTGGGCAATCGCGAACAAGCGCTGGCGGCCTACCGTCGCGCGCTTGAGATTGCCCCCGGGTACGTGCCCGCGCTGGTGAACCTGGCCGAATTTCAGCGCGGGGTGGGCAATAACGCAGAAGAGGAAAAATTATTGGCGCGCGCATTGGCTGTCGCTCCCGACAGTGCGACGGTGCAGCATGCCTATGGACTGCATCTTGTCCGGGCCAAAGAATATGCCGGTGCGCTCCCCTACCTCAAACAAGCGCTGGCGCTGGACGACTCCCAGCCACGCCACGCTTACGTGTATGCCGTCGCCCTGGATTCCCGGGGGGATACCAAAGCCGCCATCAGAGTGTTGGTCGACGCGGCGAAACGCTGGCCCAACCAGGTGGACCTGTTGTTGTTGCTCGTGTCCTATATGGACAAGACGGGCAGCACGATGGCCATTCACTCGCATCTCGCAGCACTCGACAGAATAGCACCCGAATCGCCGGAGGTACGGCGGTTAATCCGGAAGTACCGCCTACCCTAGACATAATGATTTGACCTGTCCTACCTCAACGCGAAATCCGGGGACAGTTTACTTAATTAGCGGCACCGAGCTTCGATTCGCTTCTTAAAGTGAGCTCAGGGGAAGACCTATCAATTTGGTCGAATCAGGTAAACTGTCCCCGAAAATCCTTCAGGTTCTTATCTTGTGCCCCGCCAGGTTACCCAATCCGTCGTAACAGGCATACTTGTACAGATCATGGTGGGTCGGGAAGTTAAACACTGTGGCAATGACGTCATCCACGGATTTGCCGTCGCTGACCAGGGTCATGCCGTAGTGAATGAGTTCCGTGGCCATGCGGCCGATAATGTGAACTCCCAGGACAACCTTGGTCTCGCGATGAAACACTATTTTCAGGAACCAGTCATCCTGGACGCCCATGATCATGCCGCGGGCGATATTCTTGTAGTAGCACTTGCCCGTACAGTAAGGAATATTGCTGTCTTTTGCTGCATCTTCGGTCATACCCACCATGGACACCTCCGGCACCGTGTAAATGCCGTAGGGAAAATACTGCGAAAGCTTATGCAGATCCCCGACATTGAACATGTAGGAAACTGCAACCCGACCCTGGTCCATGCTGGTACTCGCCAACGCGGGAAAACCGATTACGTCTCCAACCGCATAGATATGGTCCACGTTAGTCTGATATTTTTCATTCACCAGCACCGTTTCACGCTTGCCGGTTTCGATCCCCGCGGCGGCACAATCCAGTGACTGAATATTGCCACTTCTACCGGCGGCAAACAGGAACATATCGACGTCCAGAACCTGGCCGCCGCCAAGCTGAAGTTTTAGCGGTTTATCATCGGCATCGGGAACGTCAAACGCGGTCACCGAATTGCTAAACAGGATCTCGATGTTCTTCTCGCGCATCTGGTGCACCAGGGCCCGCGCCAGCTCTTCATCCAGAAAACCCAGAATTTCATCCTGGTTGTTCACGATGTAAACGCTGATGCCCATGGCCGCGAAAATGGTCGCGTACTCACAGCCGATGACACCGGCCCCCAACACACACAGCGACTTGGGAAACCGCTCGATGCCAAGGATCGAATCAGAGTCGTGCACCCGGTTGCTGTCGAAGGGGATATCCGCAGGCCGAAACGGGTAGCTGCCGGTGGCGATCAATATCTGCTTGCCGTAGATGCGTTGTTCGTCCTCGCCCGCGATCTTCACGACGTGCTGGTCGATAAAACTCGCTGTACCCCGGTACAGATGGATATTATGCCGCCGGATGTTGTCTTCGACTTCCTTGCCGCAGATTTGGGTGACGACGTTCTTGCGGTACATGAAATCGGTGATGCCGGTTTCGCGGGCGAAATCCCGGTCCATGCTGTAAAGGCCCTTTTCATAAATCCGCGAGAAATAGACTGCGGTTTCCTTCAGGGTCTTGGAGGGCAATGTGCCGGTCTGGACCCCCGCGCCTCCGAACTGTTCCGCTTTTTCGACCAGGGCAACCCGGTAGCCAAAATAGGCGGCCTTGGCGGCGCCTTTCTCGCCGGCCGGTCCGGAGCCGATTACGACAAGATCATATTCTTCCATTGCAGTACGAATCCGCTGTATGAATACTGCTGTCCCGGGTGGTTTGCTGCCACCCGTTGTTATGCTCTACTACAGACAGGATAAACACATTGGCGGATCCAGACAAACTTTGTCTTTAACCTCGTGGCGACGGGGACTGGCCCATAGCTCTCGCCGAGGCGGCAGCCAATCCGGGTTCGCGCCATGACCGCTCACCTTTTCCCAAAATGGGGATCAATAGCCTGTTAAGCTTGCTTTGACTCGGCCTGGTGTCCGCGTAGCGCGACCGCGCAATCAAGAATCGCAAGCCGCGACGGGTCTTTTCGAAAGCCATCTGCGCAGCGCGGGATGTTGCCATCACAGGCGGCATGATATGATCTACGTGCGCATCCTGCGGCGTTTAGCCCGCATCTTTTGAGATAGCCGAGGACTCAGCATGAGCAAGGCCGGTGCCGATCAGTTCTATGCCCGCTTCTGGGGAGTACGAGGCAGCATTGCGTGTCCGGGCCCGGATACGGTCCGTTACGGTGGCAATACACCCTGTGTCGAAATCAGGTGCGGAAACCAACTGCTGATATTCGATGCCGGCACCGGACTCCACTGTCTGGGTAATCACCTCGCCGAGGCTGGTCCGCTCAACGCCCATATTTTTCTCAGCCACGTGCATTACGATCATGTGATGGGATTGCCGTTTTTCAAGCCCGCATACGCAGCAACCACTAACCTGGATATCTGGGCGGGAACATTCGAGGATGGCCTGGAAACCTTGCTCACCCGCTTCATGCAGCCACCCTTCTTCCCGGTGCCCCTGGACAAGTTATCCGCACACATCGGGTTCAACAATTTCGCGGTCGGCGAGGCGTTGCGGCCGGCACCCGGCATCAGGGTGCTTACGGCACCCCTCAATCATCCGGACGGCGCCACCGGATATCGGGTGGAGTATACCGGCAAATCGATCTGCTATGTAACGGATACCGAGCACCCCGACCCGGGGCCTGACCCCAATGTGCTGGACCTGATCCAGGATGCCGATCTGCTAATCTATGATGCGGCATTTACCGATGCCGAATATCCCGCATTTCGCGGTTGGGGGCACTCCACCTGGGAGGAGGGCGTCAGGTTATGCGAGGCGGCCAACGTCAAGCGTTTCGTGGCCTTCCACCACGCGCCCGAGCATGACGACCGGTTTCTCGATGATCTGGCAGACAAACTGGGCGAGCAGCGACCGGGTTCAGTCGTCGCCAGGGAGGGCATGATCCTCTACCCGTGAGCCGCTCCGGTGATGCCTGCACAGGGTAATTCAATCGCTAATCTCTGACAACGCACCTTGTGATGGTACTCGCGCATGATCGAGGGGATATCCTTGCGGCGCAATTCGTAGAAGACGCAGGGCGTCATGGCGCGGACTGTAGCGTTGCGCGGAGCGTTGTCCAGCAGCGCCATTTCCCCAAAAAAATCACCAGCCATCAGGGTCGCCAGTTCGTGGCTCTCGGCGCCATCTTCACGGATCACTCGCACCACGCCGCGTACGATCAGGAACAGGGAGTCGTCGGTTTCACCCTGACGAATCACATCGTCTCCCTTCGCCAGGGTTCGCGAGCGCATTCGGGCGCTGAGCTGGGCAAATTCTTCGGCCGGAATCTCGGCAAAAAACGGCACCTTGCGCAGCAATTCTTCCGGCTCTACCCGCAACCTCTCCACTTCAAAGCCGCGCAACCTGGAGAGGCGAGCGCCGAGTTCATGCTCGATAGTTTCCGCGATGCCTTCCTGCAGGGTACCATGCTCAGCCTGTTCCATGATCGCCTCCAACTCCGCCAGCAGCAACAAGCGCTGCCCCAGGCGCTCCTGCATGGCGGCCACAAACTCCGGAAACTGCTCCGCGGTGCCATCGAGTTCGGAACGCATGGACGCGTACCACGCCTGGTATTGGTCCCGCACTTCCCCGGCGATTTCGGGGGAGATGGATTCGGTTTCAACCAGTGCGTCAAACTGCTCGAGCACACTACCACAACTCTGGCAACGCCCCCAGGACAGCTCGTAGTCGCTGGCGACGCGGCGCGTCCGCAGCTGCTCGACGAAACTGCGCAGGGGCGTCATCCTCGCTAGAAACTTCAGCAAATCCCAGCGCCTGGCGCGGTGACGTGCTTGCGGAAATACCGCTCCATCGCTGGCGCTGGCAAAGCGTACCGCATCCAGGTGCAACCCAAGAAACTGCCGCAAGCGACGAAACGTGGTCTCGCTGATATGCCCTTTGTTGAACATGTCGATAAACAGGGATTGCTCCTCGGAGAAACTCCTCATGTATAACAGCCGGCGTTCCTCGTCCGGAGTCAGCTCGAGCTGCCGCAGTTGATCCAGTTCCTGCTTAATGGCGAGCAACTCGTGATCGGACTGAACCTGCAGCCGCTCGGCGATAGAACCGGAAAACAAGCCGCCCGCCAGCAACTCGGGAATGCGGCTGCGCGAGCGTTCCTTCGCCAGCAGGTTGCCCTCCACCATCGCAAACCGGTCAGCCAAAGGTGGTCGATCCAGCTGCAGGCGGTGCACCAGCGGATCAATAGTCAGACCCTGCACCAACAGGGTAAACAACACCGCGCCCATTACCAGCGTGGTAAAAACCCCGGTGTATTCAAAGGCCGGCAGGCTGAGCACGATGGCCAGCGCAATGGCGCCGCGCAGGCCACCCCAGTAAATAACACTCCGGTAGCGTTGCTCAACCGGCTGTGCCCCGGGCAGGTGCTGGACCAACGGCAGCAGTCCCCAGACCACCACCGCACGCGCCAGCAGCATGCCCGCCACGACCCAAACCAGCAGGTCCATGGAATCCAGCAGCGCCGCCAACTCAACCTTTAAACCGACCATCAGGAAAATCAGCGCGGTGGCGATAAAGGCCATGTATTCCCAAAAATATTCCAGGTAGGACCGCGCCGATGCCGTGACCTTGATCCACCCCCAACCACTGAAGGTCAGGGCGGCGGCAACCACCGCCATCACGCCACTGAGGTGGAATACCTCCTCGGCGATGATAAACGACAGGTAGGCGAGGATGGTGGTGAGCGTAATCTGGATAAACGGATTCTCCGGCAGGACCGCCAGCAGGTAGCCGGTCAGCAGGGCCAGTACCCAACCCACCACCAGACCACCGGTGAATACCGTGATAAAGTGCACTACCCCTCCCACCAGCGTGTCCGTCGAGAAACTGCCGGCCGTCAGGATACCCACCATCACGCCTGCCAGCACAATCGAGGTGGCGTCATTGAACAAACTCTCGCCCTCCACCAGTACCGTCAGCCTTCGCGGGGCGCCCAGGCGCTTGAACAATGCGATCACAGCAACCGGGTCGGTGGCACTGAGGATGGCGCCCAGCAAGAGCGCAGGAGCCAGCGGTATGGGCGTGGCCGCAGCGACCACCAGCCCGATCAGGGCAGTCGACAGCAGCAGCCCGGGTACCGCCAGCATCATCACTGAGGCGATATCACGCTGCAACAGCCGCGCGTCCAGGTGGAACGCCGACTCGAACACCAGCGCGGGCAGAAACACGTAAAGTATCAGGCCGGAAGAAATTTTTAAATCGGCGAGCGGACCCAGCGTCTGCGGAGATTGCTCTCCCAGTTCTGCCAGTAGCATGCCGATCACCACCAGGGCTACCGTAAAGGGCAGCTTGATCCGCTCGGTCAACGCCAGGGTGAGTGACGCGATCAGCAGCAGCGCGATGATACCGGCGACGATATGGGAAATCTGAAGTGTGTGTTCCATGGGTGTGGCTCTCTGCACTCGTTGATTTGGTTATTTGCTTTCCATTACCCGGATACCCTCCCAATCGGGTTCTGGCGGGTGACGGCTGAAACGCCGGCATTGGCTGATAAATGAGCGGGCTACGCCGTCCTCACAATATGGTGGTGGCAGCGCCTCGATAGCGGCGATCGTGTCTTCCCAGCGACGCTCGACAAACAGGCCCATGATTTCACTCCAGCGCTGGCAGGCTTGCAACTGCTGTTCGGTACAGCATATCCCCGCTTCGCCTTCCAGAGCCCGTTCCGGATCGACGCCGATCAGTTCCAGGATTGCGATCGGGTCATGCACGCCCCTGGGTCGTACTCGGCCCAGATCGCGGAACACCAGCCGGGGCGAGGCCAGGTCGGCGATCATCTGGCTGGCGATAATCTCGGTACCGTAGAGTTTGTTCAGGCCTTCCAGGCGTGAACCCTCGTTCACGGTGCTACCCAGGGCCGTATAGTCCATCCGGTCCTGCGAGCCCATGTTACCCACGATCGCATCGCCGGCATGAAGTCCGAAGCGTGTCTCCAGCGGCGTATCACCCTTCTCCTGCCACTGCCGGTTGCGGTTCGCCAGCCAGGCGCGGCATTGCAGGGTGGCGATACAGGCATTGGTGGCGTAATGGGGATCGATGCGCGGCGCGTTCCAGTACGCCATGATCGCATCGCCGATGTATTTATCCACCGTGCCCTTGTGGGCCTGAATGATTTCCA
>CAMYKE010000048.1 GCA_947258895.1 uncultured Pseudomonadales bacterium
TCTCGAAGCGTTCCGCCACCATGGCTGGACGATCCCAAACGGCGCCTCGCGACCATCTTGCTTCCACACGATTACCTGAATTACTGGCTCACGGGTGAACAAGTCATGGAATACGGGGATGCCAGCGGCACCGCGTTGTTTGATGTAAAAAACCGGCGTTGGTCTACTCCGGTGATGGATGCGATCGACCCTGGTCTGGTCGAGCGGATGCCCAGGGTCATCCGCAGCGACCAACCGGCGGGCATGCTGTTGGCAGTGACGGCACGTGATCTCGGGCTTAGTGCCGATGTTGTCGTCAGCGCCGGTGGCGGAGACAACATGATGGGAGCGATCGGGACCGGTAACACCAGAGCGGGGCTGATTACAGCAAGCTTTGGGACCAGTGGCGCCATCTATGCCTGCGCCGACGAACCGGTGATCGATCCCGCTGGCGAGATCGCGGCGTTTTGTGACTCGACCAATCGCTGGCTGCCATTACTCTGCACGATGAATGTCACGGTTGCGACGGAGCTTATCCGTAATCAGTTCAACTGGACGCACGACCGGTTCGCCGCCGAGGCAGAAAAAGCAGCCGTTGGTAGCGAAGGGCTGTTCCTGCTGCCGTATATCGAGGGCGAACGCACGCCGAATATTCCCGACGGGTCCGGAGTTTGGCTGGGCGTCAACACGCGTACCTTTCGCGCACATCACCTCGCGCGCGCTTCGATGGAGGGCGTAACGATGGGCATGAACTACGGTCTGCAGCGCCTGATCGATCTCGGCCTGCGGCCCACGCAGATCAGGGCGACCGGCGGTGGCGCCAGGTCCAGGGTCTGGCGCCAGATTATGGCGGATATTTTTAACGCCGAAGTCGTCACCCTGGGTGTGAGTGAAGGCGCGGCTTACGGTGCAGCGTTGCAGGCGCTCTGGTGCTGGCGCTTGCAGCAAGGTGAGAAAGTTCGTATCGAACAGATAACCGATGAGTTCGTCACCCTGAACCACGCCGAACGACTTGAACCGATCGAGGAGAACGTGCAGGTATACAGGGAATTGCAGGCTCTGCAGGACGAGACCTCGGTAGCGCTGCGCGGTGTGTTTGGCAAACACCGAAAATTCGTGAAACGTTGATTTCTCACCGGCCAGGAGCCCTCAGCGCATGAATTCTTCGCCGCTGTCGTAAAGCAAAACAACCAAGAGTTAGCGCGGTGGGAAGCGGTGCAGAATTCATGTTTGAGAAGAGTCTGTCGGACTGTAGACTGTTCTACTGTGTAAAAAACCCCGGTACCGCGCTGAAGTGGCTCAATCAACGTGATCAGCCCTTGGTCTGCCGATCAATAAAACCCGCTATGCGTCTTGAAATTGGAATGCAAGCCACCTGCTGCAGCCCGTGCCGACGTGCGATCCATGCAACGCTTACTCGGACACAAAAAGCTGAAATTCAACATGATTTATATTGCCCCTTTCCCGGCTGATGCCAGGCCCAAATCTGCACCCGCCCCAACTTCTGATATACTGACCCGCATCACTCGTCAGCTCAGGGGTTCATAAAGTCTGCGCAGCGTTCGCAAGGCTGAAATACGCTACTTTGGAACGAGGTTAACGAATGCCAGCAGCAGAAGTTCTGTGTACCAACGCGAAGACATTTTCGCCGCTGCTGGTGCCGTTTGATTTCAGGATTGGCACCACCGATGCGCTTCCGGAATATCGGGAATTTCTCGGCCGCCTTATCGATTTCGACGAGAGCCTGACCGTGTGGGCGCCTGCTGCGGATTCACCGGAATACGAAAGCCTGTCGGAGGATGTACGGCATCTGGAGATCGCCGTATGGCGCGATCCTGACAGCCCCCAGGCAGTGTCGTTTCATCTTTTTCCCAACTCCATAGCGGTGGTAGAAATAGCGCTCGCGGAGGTTGCTATTCACTCCAGCTCCGCAGTCGAGGAAGAGGTGCAAAACCGGAGCCGGGAATTGATCCAGGATTCCTGGCAACGTTTGGTGCAGCTGCTGCGGCGCGTTTATCGAGCCTTTCCGCAGTCGGGATTGCTCGATCCGGATGCCAGTCCGGTCGCGGGGGACAGAGCAAGCATTTCATGGACGTCCCGCGCACTCATGCTGAATCGCGCACAGGTTGCGCAACCCTCCTGGCAGGCGCTAATCACTGAGTGGTTATCGCAGACGCAGTGCCCCGGGGATGCAGAAAAGATTATCCGGGGTGAACTCGATTACTCCATGACCTGGTTAAATTATGTTGTGGTTGATAGTCAGGAGGAGGCCGGGCAGGGTGACTACCGTCTTGAAACCATGGTGCTGGCCCAGTATATCTACACGGCCCAGGAAAAATGCAACGCGAAGTTAAAGCGCGCCATTTCGCGCGCCTACACCAGCACCCGGCCACTGCAGGTGGCGAGACAGCTCGAAGAAAGCCGTGTGGCCAGCCGTCTCCACCAGATCACCTATCAGGATCACCTGAATTACCTCACACGGCCAAAGCGCCAGCTACTGGATGACATTCTCCACGCATGGGAATTCGATCGGCTGGTGACGAATGGCCAGCTTATGATAGAAGCTTGCTCCAGCCGGATCGAGGAGGCCAATGACCGGCGCCGCGAGCGCAGCTCTTCACTGACCGATATATTGCTGGGTTTTATCAGTTTTTTCGCCGTATTTGAGCTTTCTTTGCACCTGACCGAATTCAGTCGCGATGCCGTTTCCCGGCCGGCATTCAACTACAAGGATACCGGGCCTTCCTTTTTTCTGAGCCGAATCGCCGAAGTAGATACCGATATCATGTTCGTAGTTGGCGTTGTCGCAACCCTGATACTGTTTTTCATCTATCGATATATTAAATCACGCTAGCGGTGTTGCCATGCCCGGATACGCACGACTTCTCACACTCAGCTGGCTACTGCTGGCGATCGGCTTGCTGTTACCGGCCACCATCCACGCCCGGGATCGATTTGAGGTGCTGACCGATACCTGGTCTCCCTATATTGATTCACGGGGCGAGGCGCCCGGCTCGGCGGCGCGCGTGCTGGAGATCATTGCAGCCGAGGCAAACCGGGATATTTCCTGGCGCTACCTGCCCTACGGTTTCGCCTATCAGTTGGTAAAACGCGAGAAAGCGTTGCTGGCGTTTCCCTATTTTAAGACGGACGAGCGCACCGACGAGGTGCTGTTCTCCGAGGCGATTTTTTCTGTACGTAGCCTGTTCTACTATAATCGCCAGTGCTTCGACGACAGTGTGATAAAGCAAGTTCAAAATGACCTGCGCCGGCTGCGCGCCGATCGCTGTCGAATTGGAGATGAGCAGCAACTGCTGGTCGGACGGGTGCAGGGTTACAGTTACGGCGAAAAGATTGATCAACACATCGACCGCTTGACAGACAGCCCTGTCAATTTTCCCAGCGAACAGGCCGCGCTGGAGGCTTTGCTTGCCAAGGAGATTCATCTCTTGCCCCAGACCGAGGGAGTGATGAATACCATGCTGACACGCCAGTATCCCAATCGTGAACAACTCATCCTGCCTGTGGCGGCCATCGAGGATGAGTCGAGTCTGTATGTGATAGCCGCGAAAAACGCGAGCGGTGAAGCGGCAATTGCGGAACTCAACCAGGCACTGCAGCGCTTGCAGGAGATGGGTGTATCCACACAGCCACCCCGTGTGGGCCAGGACAAGCATCGGCCCGGTATGGCCCAGCTTATTCCTGCCGCAGAACAACCGGTCATATTTGGTATAGACGAAGATAACAGGCAATACGCGCTGCCGCAGGGAACCAGGGTGATTGTGCTGGAATGGAGCAAGAATTTTGACCAGGAAATCGGGTCTGATAACAGCTGGTTTGCCCTTATGCAGGAAAAGAGCCTGGTGGTTATTCTCAACGGCCGCTTGATAGGAAAAGAGCTTTATGTCAGCAATGTGCATATCGAGTTGCTGTGAATCTGACGACGGCGCTTGTGGGCTATGCCGGTACGTTGTTGTATCTGGCCTCCCACGCTTATGTGTCGCTATGGCAGGATTTTAACCAGCGTTACTACTTCGCCGGCAACCTGGTCGCCGCCACGGCATTGGTGGTAAGTTCCACCGTACTGTTCTCCTGGCAGGCAGTATGCACCAACCTTTTCTGGGCGCTGGTCAGTTTGCAGCGGCTGCGGGATGTGCCGCTACCAGTGCGCGCTTTGCTGAATCCGTATTTTCGAGTGGCTTTGCAGGTGGTTGCAGGCGCACTGCTGGGTGTGCTGGCCATCAGTATTTTCGTGAAGCCATTAATCGCGATCGGTCTGCTTGCCTGGTCTTCGGTACTAATTTTTTCTCTGGCGTATTTGTTGTTTGCAGCCGGTGAATTGGATAAACGCCGCTACTTGTGGCTGAATTTCCTGGCGGCCCTGATTATCATGCCGCAAATGTGGTTGGACTCGAATTACCCGGTACTGCTGCTGGAGGGTTGCTGGGCGATAGTGTCGTTCTATGGCGCCCTAAGCATAAACAGGGCCACGCACCTGATTTCCTGAGGGGTTGCCCGCAGCACCAGCTGGCGTTACCAAGGGGCGTCGATACTGCGTGCGAGGCACCGCACAGTCGATGTGTGATCTGTTTGTGCCGCTGTATTTTCCGCTGCCTCTTTGATCTTGGACCGAAAAACGGGAGCGGCAATTATCCTGCCACAGGGGCCGCAGCAGATGTTCAGCCTGCCAGAAAGCGGCGCTGGCAACCCGGACCGGCATCCGCCGGTTGTAAAAGGCAGGGGTGTAATCGCCCAAATTGAATACGTCGAGCGTCTGCCACGCGGGCCCGTCCCCATGCAGAATTAGACTGCCGCATCAACCGCGGTGGCACTGATCAGGCGCGGCCACTGGACATCACGATAAAGCGGCCTGGAATCTTCATGTCAGTACCGATCGGGAAACTGACCCCGATTTCCAGGAGTGGGGGGGACCATTCCATTCGTTTAGAGTGCGATCCAACGCCCCCGGGTGGCTTGACGACGGCACGGGCCCGCATCCCTCACCGATACAGCCTCAACCAATAGCATATGCATCTATTGCACGCTTTTGCAGAGAATCCGGGATTTACAGTGTGTCAGACTCGCTTTGTCGTGCTGGCGGCCGCTCGGTACGCATCTCCTCGCGCTTTTCACTACGGGAGCCGCTTACGCATAGCTACGGCTATGCATTGCGCGCCTTTCGTGCAATCTGCGAACCGACCGACTCGCCATCTTACACGCCAATCGGTGACGGATACCGGCTAGCCCACAGGTTGATTTCAATCCGAAGCGTCGCCCATTTGTGATTGCAGGTAATTCTTGAGCCCGACTTTCTTGATCAGCCCCAGCTGTTTTTCCAGCCAGTAGGCGTGGTCGGCTTCGGTATCTTCCAGCAGTTTTTCGAGGGTTTCCCTTGATACGTAGTCTTGCTCGTCCTCGCAAATACGGATCGCATCCTTTAGCGACTTATCCACCGCGTATTCCAAATTCAGGTCACTTTCGATCATGGCGGGTACGTCTTTGCCGACGTTGATCCGGCCACGGCCGGTCATATCGGGTGTGCCCTCCAGGAATAATATGCGCTCTATCAATGCCGAGGCATGTCCTCGCTCATCCTCAAATTCGTGATCGATGCGCTCGTAAAGTTTGTGGAGACCCCAATCGTCATACATGCGTGCATGGATAAAGTACTGATCCATGGCAGCGAGTTCTTCCCCCAGCAGACCATTGAGTGCGTCGATAACCTTTTTATTGCCTTTCATGGGATGACTCCTCTAGATTTGTGATTGGAGATAGTTTTCCAATCCGGTGTTGCTGATCAGGAACTGCTGCGATTCGATCCAGTCGACATGCTCTTCCTCGTCTTCGAGAATGTCCTCCAGTACTTCCCGGCTCACGTAGTCGCCGGCCGTTTCACAATACGCAATCGCCTTTCGTAGCAGCTCGAGTTGCTCGAGTTCCAGTTCCAGATTACAACCGAGTATCTCTTCTGTGTGTTCGCCGATACGCAGCCGCCCCAGATCCTGAAGGTTAGGTAGCGCCTCCAGAAACAGGATCCGCTCCATCAAATCGTCCGCTTGTTTCATGTCCTTGATGGATTTCTTGTAGGACGCCTCGTTTAGCCCGTGTAGCCCCCAGTTCTTGAACATGCGCGCATGCAGGAAATATTGATTAATGGAAGTGAGCTCTGTTTTGAGAACTTGATTGAGAAAGTCGATGACTTGTTTATCGCCTTGCATATCGATCTCCGGGTGATTCCAGGCTGACCAACATCTTAACTCCGCAAGGCTGGACGATCAAATTTTCCATTAAAATCAAATAGATGCTAATCTAACGTAGAATCATTTACATTCGCTTTAGCGGTTGCAATGTGAAAGGTTGCGCGGTGAACGTGCCGTGCGTTTCTGCCTTGTCAGCATGCCTGGGATTTGGGACTGGCTACGAGCCATTCTACAGGCCATCTGGTTTTCTAGCGAAAGAATAGAATAACAATGACGCAGAAAAACGCTGCGCGCGATGAGCCTTTACACCCCGGGTTCGATGAGGGTAGCAGCGAATCACTTCCCTAGACATATCTCACCGATTCGGCGGCAAGGCGAGCGCAGGATGCATTTCGAGGGCACGCGTTCAGTCGCGCCTGTCCGCCACGCGATTCAGCAAGAGCACCGGGAGCAGGCCGATCAGCACGATCGTAATCGCGGCGGTGGAGGCCTCGGCGAGTCGCTCGTCGCTGGCCAATCGATAGACGCGGGTCGCCAGGGTTTCAAAATTAAATGGACGCAACAACAGCGTCGCCGGCAATTCCCGCATGGTATCAACAAACACCAAAAGCGTAGCAGCGATCACCGAACGCCGCATCAGGGGAAAGTGTATGCTTTTTACCACGCGCAGCGGAGACGCGCCGAGACTGCGGGCGGCTTGATCGTAGAGGTGGGGAATCTGCCCGAGTCCGCTCGATGTGGTGTTATAGGCGACCGTCAAAAAGCGCACCGCATAGGCATAGACCAGGGCAGACACGGTCCCGGTCAAAATCAGGCCGGTGTGCCAGTCAAATGTGCTCGCGAAGAAGTCCGCCAGCCAGCGATCAAGTTGGGAGAGCGGCGTTAGCAGCCCGACGGCGAGCATCGCGCCCGGTAACGCATATCCCAGCGTGGCGACCTGGATAGACACAGAGGTCGTTTGGCTGGGTGCAATACGCTGTGCATAGGTGAGGAGAAGGGCGGCGGTGAGCGTGACTCCCACCGCGATACTCGACACGCTAACACTGTTGACGGCGAAGGCAATAAAGCCACTCCCGAGCATCGGATCTCCACTCCTGATTGCCATCATCGCCAGCACAGATAGCGGAACCACGCACCCCAGCACTATCGGTAGCGCGCAGAGCATAACAGCAAGCGCGGCGCGCCAGCCGCTGAGATGCAAGCGGGGAATCGGGCCGTTGCGGCCATCAGCCGTCTGGAAGCGGTGACCATCTTTGCGGCCCGTCTTTTCCAGCACCACCAGCGCGGCAACGAAAAGAAACATCAGTGCCGCAAGTTTCATGGCAGCGGCCTGCTCGCCCATGGCGAACCAGGTGCGAAAGATTCCAGTCGAGAAGGTGGGAACGCCAAAGTAATCGACCACACCAAAGTCGGCAAGGGTTTCCATGAGTGCCAGTGCCAGACCGGCTGCAATCGCCGGTCTGGCCGCCGGCAGCACCACACGAAAAAAAGCTTTCCCGGGAGTTGCGCCCAGGGTGCGCGCCGCGTCGAATAAAATTGGAGAACGCTGCGCAAAGGCCGCTCTCGCCAGCATATATACATACGGGTACAACACCAGGCTCAACACCAATGCAGCACCGGGAAGCGAGCGGATCTGCGGGAACTCATCGGCGAGCTG
>CAMYKE010000049.1 GCA_947258895.1 uncultured Pseudomonadales bacterium
TCGCAGATTGCACGAAAGGCGCGCAATGCATAGCCGTAGCTATGCGTAAGCGGCTCTCGTAGTGAAAAGTGTGAGGAGATGCGTGCCGAGCGGCCGCCAAGCACGACAAAGCGAGTCTGACACACTGTAAATCCCGGATACTCTGCAAAAGCCTGCGATAGCTGTATATCCCATCGGTTGAAGCTGTATCGGTGAGGGATGCGGGCTAGCGAATTTGCTGTGCTACGCGCTTCGCAACCAATGCCTTGACGACCCGCTGTTGGCCTTTGCGAATTAACGTGATCTCGACGGAAGAACCGGGTTTGGTCTGGGTGATCTGGTTCATCACCTGACGTGCGTCCAGTACCGGCTGTTCGTCGACCTGTAGCATGACATCTCCCGGCTTGATACCGGCCATGTGCGCCGGCCCGCCTCGGTTGATGCCTGCGATCAATACGCCCTCCGTGGACGCCAGGCCAAAAGACTGCGCCAGCGCCGGGGTTACCGGCTGTACTTCGACTCCAAGCCAGCCTCGTTCGACACTGCCGTTACGAATGATCTCCTGCATGATCTGGCTGGCCAGGTCCGAGGGAATGGCAAACCCGATGCCCTGGGATCCGCCGGACTTGGAAAAAATCGCCGTGTTCACGCCAATTAATTCGCCATAGGCGTTTACCAGCGCGCCACCGGAATTGCCCGGATTGATGGCGGCATCCGTCTGGATAAAATCCTCGAAAGTGGTGAGTCCAAGCTGGTGTCGCCCCGTCGCGCTGATAATTCCCATGGTGACGGTCTGCCCGACACCGAAGGGATTGCCGATCGCCAGTGCTACATCCCCGACTTCAATCTGCTCCGAGGATGCCAGTGAAATCACGGGCAAGTCTACCAGGTCTACTTTCAGGATCGCCAGGTCGGTTTCCGGGTCGGTGCCGACCACGGTAGCAAAACTTGCCCTGCCGTCACGCAGTGCGACTGCAATTTCATCCGCGTTTGCGATTACATGATTGTTGGTTAGCAGGTAGCCATCCGAGCTGATGACCACCCCGGAACCCAGGCTGGATTGCATTCGCTGCCGTTTGGGCAGGCTGCGGTTGCCAAAAAAGCGCCGAAAGAACGGGTCAGTCATCAAGGGATGGGTTTCCTCGACAACCTTGGTGGTGTAGACATTCACTACCGCGGGTGCGGCGCGCTTTACTGCATCGGCATAGGATACGGGCCCGAACCGCGAGGGTCCGGGAATGCTCGGATCCATGCCCGAATCCCTGCTGTCAAGGTTCGGCATCGTGGACTTGATGCCGGGCCTGCCGGCAGTGTCGCTCGGCGGCGCCAGGGTATCGGGATAGAGGTACAGAAACAGCACAGCGACGATAACGCCTGCCAGCGCTGGCCAAAGGATCAGTCGGGAAAACGATTTCATCGATGTTTTAACACGTGGTGGAGTCGCCTCTGGAAGTGCAGTCTTTATAGCCCACTGTTGAGGCCTGCCGGATGTTGTTATTATGGCATAAATTCAAATCGCAGAAACCTTGGCGGTGCTCTGTTACCATGGTTATTGCGAGTTTTGGGGCGCCGCTGTTATGCCCCGCCTGGAAATACCACCGTGCGCGCTACCGCGGCAACCTTGAAGACGCAGCTACCATGTTGACAGACTACCGATGAGCATTTCGCTGGAACAGCTACTTGGGGCGTGCAATGATCTCCTGCAGCCACAACGGTTTGACGATTACTGCCCCAATGGGCTGCAAGTGGAGGGCGCCGCGACCATCGATACCCTGGTTACCGGTGTAACAGCCAGCCAGGCCCTGCTGGAGGCGGCCGTTGCAGCCGGCGCCCAGGCGGTGCTGGTGCATCATGGCTATTTCTGGAAAGGCGACAGCTCCCGGGTGACCGGCATGCTCAAGCGCCGCCTTCGATTGTTACTAGAGCACGATATCAGTTTGCTGGCGTATCATCTGCCGCTGGATGCATTGCCTGAATTCGGCAATAACGCCAGTTTGGCCAAGGTGCTGGGATTCAACGTTACCGGCGACTTGCAGCCCGGCCGTGAGCACAGCATCGGGTTGCTGGGCGAGCTTTCTCAGCCCATGCCGGCGGCAGCGCTAGGCAGACTGATCAGCGAACGCCTGCAGCGCGAGCCGATCCACATACCGGGTCGTGAGGATATCGTAACCCGGGTTGCCTGGTGCACCGGCGCCGCGCAGGGATATATAGGCCAGGCCGTTGCGGCGGGCGCCGATGCCTATATTACGGGGGAGATATCCGAGCAGACCGTGCACATTGCGCGTGAATCCGGGATTCATTTCTTCGCCGCCGGTCATCATGCGACGGAGCGTTATGGCGTGCAGGCGGTAGGGCATTATCTTGCCCAAAAAACCGGTATCCGTCACCAGTTTATCGATATCGATAATCCCGCCTGAAGGCGCGGGTCAGCAACACCCTTGTGATCGGGCGTCAGGCAGTCTTTTCCGTGGGCGCAGGTTTCTGCGTGGCCGCGTCGTCGGTTGCAGCGCCATCCGTCGGCGCATAATCTTTCGGCGGTTCTGCCGGCATTGCCGGTTCCGCCTCGGTCATTTCGGAAAGCAGCGCGTTGGGCTGCTGCTGGCCCAGTCGCTCGGCAGGGACTTGCGAATCCGCGAGCTTTTCGGCACCGCTCGCGAGGTGCTTGTAAACCTTTACGTAGTCTTCGGTGAGGTTGTGCACCAGCTCCGAGGTAGTGCTGAAGTGGCTGGTCACGCTCTGTTTGTAGATGTCGAAGTCGTGTTCGACTTCCTGGAGCCGGGATTCGAGCTTGCGGGATTTGACGTCGTCGGACTGCAGCGTTTTAAACAGCACCAGGCCAAGGCCGGTTCCCGCTATGAATGCTACGATCGCGACAAACCATATGGAAGTAAACAAGTCCACGGCTGCTCCAAACTAGTCGGTATATAAAATCAGGCCCGGGACAGAATCATCCCGGTGGTTGCTGGCCCGGCGGTATCAAGTCGGGGAAACATCCTCGGCCTGGAGGCCTTTCTGGCCTTCAACGATGGTATATTCCACCAATTGACCATCGATTAACTTCCGGTAACCGTCGCCCCGTATCGCCCGGTAGTGCACAAAGACATCTTCCCCGCCTTCGCGCTCGATAAACCCGTAGCCTTTTGCGTTATTAAACCACTTGACTGTGCCAGTCTCACGATCAGCCATATTCCTTACCTCACACACTTGCTGTATTATTTTTTTGCTTGTTTTTCGTTATCATCGAGACTGCGGGCAACAAAGCCAGCGTAGCCTCCCCGTCATTATATCGACACAAGCCGAATAAACAACTGACCGTCAGGCACTTTTTAATCGAGTCTCTCCAGCTTTGTCAGTTGCTCCTGCAGTTTGTTCAGGTTCGCCTGCAACCCTGCCTGACGCTCGCGCTCTCTCGCCACTACTGCTTGCGGTGCCTTGGCGACAAAATTCGCATTGTTAAGTTTGCCCGCGATACCCTGTAGTTCTTTACCCGCCTTTTGTATCTCACGACCCAGCCGGGCGCTCTCTGCAGAAACATCGATCAAACCTTGCAGGGGTACCAGAATCTCCAGGTTGGCAACGATCTGAATTGCCGCGGGCGGTGGTTCCCGGGTCTGCAGTACATCGATGCCCTCGAGTTTGGCGAGCTTGGTCAGGTACTGGCGGTTTTGCTGCAGACGCCGTTCATCCTCGGCGCTGGCGTTTTTCAGCAGTACCGGTACGGGTTTAGCCGGAGAGATATTCATCTCGCCCCGAATATTGCGGATGGCTATGATAACGCCCTGCAGCCATTCGATGTCCGCCACGGCCTGCGGGTCAATGCGTTGCGGATCGGCCTGCGGGTAGGGCTGGGTCATGATACTGTCGCCCTGCCGGCCGGCAAGGATTTTTACCTGCTGCCAGATTTCCTCGGTAATGAACGGCATCAGCGGGTGTGCCAGGCGCAGCATGGCTTCCAGGACGCGAATAAGGGTGCGCCGGGTACCGGTTTTCTGCGCGGCGCTCGCCTGCTCGTCCCACAATACCGGCTTGGACAGTTCCAGGTACCAGTCGCAGTATTCGTTCCAGGTGAAGCTGTATAACTTTTGCGAGACGATATCGAAGCGATACTGGCCAATCGCCGTCTCAATTTCAGCGGTCACTTCCTGCAGGCGCGATGTGATCCAGCGATCGGCCAGTGACAGTTGCAGCTCGGCGGTGTCATCCTGGTCGCACTCCTCGCCTTCGGTATTCATCAGGACGTAACGCGCGGCATTCCAGATCTTGTTGCAGAAGTTGCGGAAGCCCTCGATACGACCCACATCGAAGTTGATATCCCGCCCGGTGGAGGCGAGCGAATAATAAGTATAGCGCAGTGCGTCAGTGCCATACGCGCTAATGCCGTCCGGGAAATCGCTGCTGGTGAGTTTTTCTATCCGTTCGCGCAGCTTGGGAACCTGCATGCCGGTAGTGCGTTTTGCCACCAGTGGCTCGAGCCCGATGCCATCGATAAGGTCGATCGGGTCGAGTACGTTTCCCTTGGACTTGGACATTTTCTGGCCATGGCTGTCACGCACCAGGCCGTGCACATACACGGTACGGAAAGGCACCTCATTCATGAAGTGGAGGGTGAGCATGATCATCCGCGCGACCCAGAAAAATATGATATCGAAGCCGGTCACCAGCACGTTGGTGGGATGGAAGGCTTGCAATTCCTCTGTGGCGTGTGGCCACCCCAGAGTGCCGAAGGTCCATAACCCGGAACTGAACCAGGTATCCAGGACATCCTCGTCGCGGGTCAGCTCGATATCCGCAGCCAGATCATGCTGCTCGCGCACCGCAGCCTCGGAATGGCCTACGTACACCTTGCCGGTTGCGTCATACCAGGCCGGGATCCGGTGCCCCCACCACAACTGGCGCGAGATACACCAGTCCTGGATATCGCGCATCCAGGCGAAATAGGTGTTCTCCCATTGCTTGGGTACAAACCTGATGTCGCCGTCCTCGACCGCCCTGATCGCTCTATCCGCCAGCGGACGGGTTTTTACGTACCATTGGTTAGTAAGGTAGGGTTCGATCACCACGCCGCTGCGATCGCCGCGGGGCACCTTGAGCAGGTGATCGGCGACCTTTTCGAGCAAACCCAGGGTTTTCAGGTCAGCAACGACTTGCTGCCGGGCAGCTTCGCGTTCCATGCCTCGGTAGGCCGCCGGGACATCGCCATTCAGGCGAGCGTCGTTGTCAAAAATATTGATCATTGCCAGGCCGTGGCGCTGCCCCACCTCGTAGTCGTTGAAGTCATGGGCGGGGGTGATCTTGACACAGCCGGTGCCAAAATCCTTGTCGACATAGTCGTCCGCAATGATGGGAATGTCGCGGTCCGCCAATGGCAAACGAATGGTTTTTCCAATTAGCTGTCGATAGCGTTCGTCATCGGGGTGCACCGCAACGGCGGTATCGCCGAGCATTGTCTCGGGACGGGTGGTGGCCACCGAGACATGGCCGGAGCCATCGCTAAGCGGATAGCGAAAGTGCCACATGAAACCCTTTTCCTCCTCTGAAATCACCTCGAGGTCGGAAATGGCGGTATGTAATTTGGGGTCCCAGTTGACCAGCCGCTTGCCGCGATAGATCAGGCCATCGTTGTAGAGCCGCACAAACGCTTCCTGGACGGCTTCGGAAAAGCCCTCGTCCATCGTAAAGCGTTCCCGCGACCAGTCGGGGGACGCACCCAGGCGTCGCAGTTGTTGCGTAATGGCGCCGCCGGATTCCTTTTTCCACTCCCACACCTTGTCGATAAATACCTCGCGGCCGAGGTCATGACGAGACTGGTCCTGCTCATCCAGTTGCCGCTCCACCACCATCTGGGTGGCAATGCCGGCATGGTCAGTCCCAACCTGCCACAGCGTATTGGCGCCCTGCATGCGCTGATGGCGCACCAGCGCGTCCATAATTGCTTCCTGGAAGCCATGTCCCATGTGCAGGCTGCCGGTCACATTGGGCGGCGGAATCATGATGCAAAACGGCTCGCCGTGACCGCTCGGTTTGAAATAGCCGCGCTGTTCCCAGGTGGAGTACCAGTGTTGTTCAATTTGTTGGGGTTGGTAAGTCTTTTCCATGATCTCCGGCTTCGGGGGCGGGGTTAATCTGTTGGCGCAAAAAAGTCCCGATTATACAGCGCCTGCAGGGGCTCTCATACACTGATCGGGATCATTTTCGCAAATCATGGGTCTGCAGGGGATAGCCGCGATCGCGGTAAAAACCGAAGCCGTCCCGGGTGCTGGTCAGCACGTCAGGCTGCTGGATTACGACTTCTGCGACGCGCGTGAAGCGACTGAAGAAAGTAGGAATTTTCGGGGCCAGATTGATCAGTACATCGGTATGCGCGACGGGGTCCTGCTCGTGGCCGATCTCAACCCGGGCGGGCAATGTGGCGTCCTTGCCAGTGATGCTATGGGGAATGAAGCTTTCGGCACGGTAACTCCACAGCAGGTCATCGAGCTCGTTACACTGCGTTGCCGACTCCGTGTGCAGGTATACCCGGTGCTCCCTGCGAAACGCTTTCTCAGTGAGCCGGCACGCGAACAGCAGGCGTTCGCGTGGGTCGCCGGTGCCGAGAATATAAAAATCAACGCGAGTCATGCGTCGTCTTGTGCCGCGCTACGGTCCAGCAGGTACTGCGTGAGCAATGGCACGGGGCGTCCGCTCGCGCCCTTGTGGGTGCCGGACAACCATGCGGTGCCGGCAATATCCAGGTGCGCCCAGCGTTGCTTTTTCGTGTACCGTGACAGGAAGCAGGCTGCGGTGATACTGCCGGCCTCGCGCCCGCCAATGTTAGCCATGTCCGCAAAATTGCTGTCGAGTTGCTCCTGGTAGTCGTCCCATGCCGGCAGTTGCCAGGCACGGTCATTGGCGGCGTTGCCGGCGGCGAGTATCTCCTCCGCCAGCGAATCCTGGTTGCTGAACAGCCCGGTCGCGTGGCGGCCCAGCGCGATCACGCAAGCGCCGGTAAGGGTCGCAATATCGATGATTGCCGCGGGCTTGAATCGCTCGGCATAGGTCAGGGCATCGCACAGCACCAGCCGGCCTTCGGCGTCGGTATTGAGTATTTCGATTGTCTGGCCGGACATGCTGGTCACAATATCGCCAGGCTTGGTGGCTTTGCTGCCCGGCATATTTTCCGCCGCTGCGACAATTCCAATCAGGTTGATTGGCAAGGCGAGCTCGGCCACTGCGATCATGGTTCCAAACACGCTGGCGGCGCCGCACATATCAAATTTCATCTCATCCATCGCCGCGCCAGGCTTAAGGCTGATACCGCCGGTATCGAAGGTGATGCCTTTGCCCACCAGCACCTGCGGCGCGCTTTTCTTACTGCCGCCTTTGTAGGTCATGATGACCAGCTTGGCAGGTTGCGCACTGCCGGCAGATACCGACAGCAGGGAATGCATGCCCAGGTCTTCCATTTGCTTTTCGGATAGCACGCGTGTCGTCAGCTTTTGGTATTGTTCCGCCAGCGCCCTGCCTTGTTTCGCGAGATAGGTTGGCGTACACACGTTGCCGGGCAGGTTGCCCAGCGTCTTGGCATACTGCTTGCCCTTGCCGATTGCGGCACCTTCGGCGAGCGCCCGTTGCAGTTCGCCCTGTTGTGTTTTGCTGCTACCCGGGAGGCCGAAGCTGACCTTACGGAGCTTGGGCTTCTTGTCTTCCGGTTTCGACTTCATCTCGGTAAATCGATAGCCGCTGTCCTCGAGGGCTTCTACTGCCTGGCGCACTTTCCAGCGCAGGTCGCGGCCGGTGATATCCATCCCGTCCAGGTACAGCAGAAGATCAGCGGCGCCGCAGTCTCTGGCTGTAGCATGGCAATTGCGTTGAAGTTCAGGGCGTCCGGTGTTGAGTTTGTATTCCATTGTGTTCCCCGCTGCTAGTGGATAATTTGATGTCGCCGATGAGTGTACGTAATCCGCCGGGTGGCTGTAAATCGCTGGCTTCAGGAAAAGGCTTGTTTTGATTGCCTGAGCGCCGATTTGAAGCGTATCGCAGATGGATGCGGGACGGCGGAGAAGCCGTTTGTGGAAAGCATGGATGCAGGCTGCGGCCCGTTGCCGGGGTAGCGCTTAGGCTGGCGGTGCGGGTGTCCGGCGTTTGCGACGCCTGCCGGGTGGTTTCGGTAGCACGATGAGGCGCGTGCTGGAATACCGATCGTGCCAGCTGAGATGCTCGCGATCGACCAAAATCCACAAATATCCAAGGCCGCCAAGACCTAGCGCTGCGATGGCGGTAACAAAGCGCAACAGGCATTGCGTAAGTGTGACGCGTGACGCGGGATCCAGTTGGTTTACGATCTTGATGCGCCAGGCGCGCATGCCAGCAGTTTGGCCGCCGTCGCGCCAGAATTTGGCAAAAAATGCGAAGGTGGTTGCGAGGCAGGCAAACAACAGAACTACGCGCGCGGGACCGGTGATCACCTCGTTGCCGTTTAGTGCTACGCCGATGCCGCCAACCACCATCCACAGCGCGACGACCAGCAGCGCATCATAACCCAGGGCTGCAATACGGCGCAGTAGCCCGGCTACCGGGTAAGCAGTTTCCTCTACAGCTATTTCACTCATGAAAGGGTTATGGTGGCAAAATTGGCGATCGGGCGAGTTGTCCTGAGTGCGCGCGCGGCCTGCCCGTCGGGTGCGCGGAATATCGATTCACCAGGATTGGACGGTGTTTCAAACCGGTCGCAAGGGCAGCGCCAAAAAGTCAGGATTCTAGCAGGTTGCAAGCGCGAACGGGAGACTTCTACTTAAGGTTCAGTTCGATTCGCGCCAGCGCATCCTGGACATCGGGCGATTGCATGTAGGAATTGGCGCCGTAATAGAATTGCGCGCCGTACCGATATTTACCTCCCTGGCGGCGGGCGTTGTGGATCACGGCTACCAGGCCTTTTAGGCAAGTGGCAGGGGTTTTGATATTGACAATAATCTGTTCACACATGTCGAGGCGGATGATGGTAGAGAAGCAGAATCCATACTGGTTGAAGTTGATCCAGTCGACCTCGATTGCCTTGCGTAGTTCATGCAGGAAGCGTTGGCGTTTGAAGCAGATGCACATGGCGCCGTCGTTGTAGCGCACATATTTACGCTGATCGCAGCAGTTCGCGATGAGCTTGAATTTTTCCAGTGGACGCATATGACTATACCACTCTTTCACTCCTGCCGGGACCGTGCCGCCCCATGGGGTTAGCCTATTCGTTCCTTGAGTATAGTTCAGTTTACTGGTCGGTTGCTAAATATTTCGACCGTGGCTGGCCCC
>CAMYKE010000050.1 GCA_947258895.1 uncultured Pseudomonadales bacterium
ATCTTTCCCGCCAGGCCCTGGCGGAGGTCGTGGAACCCCGCTATGAGGAGCTATTTTCACTGGTACAGGCGGAATTACGGCGCGCCGGCTTTGAGGACCTGGTGGCAGCGGGCATCGTCCTGACGGGGGGCACGGCCAAGATGGAAGGCGTAGTGGACCTCGCCGAGGAAATTTTTCATATGCCGGTACGGCTGGCCGCTCCGCAGGGAGTCACCGGGCTATCGGAAATCGTCAACAACCCCATCTATTCGACCGGCGTGGGATTGCTGTTTTACGCGGAGAAGCAGCATCGCGATGGCGGCAGGGAATCGAAGGGAGGCGATGGGGGACCTGGCTTTATGGAACGCCTGAAAGGCTGGTTCCGGGATAATTTTTAACACCATGCAAGATTTGCAAGTACGTTTTAGTAATCGTTTTTTTATTCAACTAGCATCATAGGAGATGGCCATGTTTGAACTAGTCGATAGCGTCCCACAAAGCGCTGAAATTAAAGTTGTTGGAGTCGGCGGCGGCGGCGGTAACGCGCTTAACCACATGCTGCAGAACAATGTTGAGGGTGTGGAATTCATTTGTGCGAATACCGACGCCCAGGCTCTCAAGAGCATCACCGCGAAAACAGTATTGCAACTCGGTAGCGAGGTAACCAAGGGCCTGGGCGCCGGAGCAAATCCGGAAATCGGCCGGCAATCGGCTATGGAAGACCGGGAGCGCATTATCGAGGTGCTGGAGGGGGCCGATATGGTCTTTATCACGGCAGGTATGGGTGGCGGCACCGGTACTGGTGCGGCACCGGTATTTGCCCAGGTCGCAAAGGAGTTGGGCATCCTGACGGTGGCCGTGATCACCAGACCGTTCGCGTTTGAAGGCCGCAAGCGCCAGCAGATCGCCGAGGCAGGTATCAAGGCGCTGGGCGAGCATGTGGATTCGCTGATCACGATCCCCAATGAGAAACTGCTGGGGGTGTTGGGTGAGAATACGAGCCTGCTGAAAGCGTTCGGGGCTGCCAACGACGTGTTGCTGGGTGCGGTGCAGGGTATTGCCGACCTGATTATCCGGCCGGGTATGATTAACGTGGATTTTGCGGATGTGCGCACGGTGATGTCGGAAATGGGTATGGCGATGATGGGCAGCGGTCGAGCGACCGGGGAGACCCGTGCCCGGGAAGCCGCCGAAGCGGCGATCCGTAGCCCGCTGCTGGAGGATGTAAACCTGCAGGGTGCACGCGGGATCCTGGTGAATATTACCGCGGGTCCCAGCCTGTCGCTGGGTGAGTTTTCAGAAGTCGGCGAGACGGTGGAGGATTTTGCCTCCGATAACGCGACGGTGGTAGTCGGTACGGTGATCGATCCGGACCTGGACGACGAACTGCGCGTGACCGTGGTGGCAACCGGCCTGGGTGAACCGGTTGAGAAGCCCAAGATGAACGTTGTCGATCAGCAAAAGCCGTCCCTGGATGGCAAGGTCGATTACGGAAAACTGGACCATCCCACGATTATGCGTAACAAAACAGTTGGTAATGCGGCCGTCGCCAATGCGCCGGTGGAAGAGCGTAGCCTCGACTACCTGGATATTCCGGCGTTCCTGCGACGCCAGGCGGATTAATCCGGCCATTGCAGATACGGTAGGGAGGGGAGCGGCCCGTCACTGGGCGGTATCTTTGGAGAGGCCATCTCCACAGTGTCGGGCCTACTCTTTATCGCATCATCGGGATATTTTTGCTATTATCTGGCGCTAATTTTACGGGGACACCCCGGGGTAAGAATTATGATTGGACAAAGAACCCTTAAGAACTCTATCAGAGCCACGGGCGTTGGTTTGCATTCAGGGAAAACGGTCTACCTGACGCTAAAACCTGCGCCTGTTGATACTGGAATCGTATTCCGTCGGGTCGATCTTGATCCGGTAGTTGAGATTCCGGCGCTGGCCGAGTACGTGGGCGAGACAACCATGTGTACCACCCTGTTGAAGAATAGCGTTCGGGTCGATACGGTGGAGCACCTGTTGTCCGCTATGGCCGGTCTCGGCATCGATAACGCCTATGTCGAGCTAAGTGCATCCGAAGTGCCAATCATGGATGGCAGTGCGGGTCCCTTTGTGTTTTTGATTCAGTCCGCCGGCATCAGGGATCAGGGAGTCGCGAAGAAATTTATCCGCATCAATAAGGAAATCAAGGTAACCGAAGGTGATAAATGGGCGAGTTTCACGCCATTTAACGGTTTTAAGGTTACTTTTACCATCGAGTTTGACCATCCTGTTTTCAATGAGCGCAGCAAAAAGTCTTCAGTCGATTTTTCATCGACCTCTTTTGTGAAGGAAGTCAGCCGGGCAAGGACGTTCGGGTTTATGAGTGATTTTGAAGTGTTGCGTTCCAACAACCTGGCGCTGGGTGCTAGCATGGACAATGCCATTGCGGTGGGCGATTATCGCGTCCTGAACGAGGATGGCTTGCGCTACGAAGACGAGTTTGTCAAACACAAGATGCTCGATGCGATCGGCGACCTGTACCTGTTGGGCAACAGCTTGATTGGTGAATATACGGGTTACAAGTCTGGCCATGGAATGAATAACCGCTTGCTGCGGACACTGATTGCCCAGACGGACGCGTGGGAAGTCGCAACCTTTGAGAAGGAAGAAGACGCCCCGATTTCCTATGTAGCCGCGGCTGCTGCAGTCTAATCTCGTCGAGCTGTACATGAATCCGCTGTGGCGGGTTGGTTTTTCACTTGCCACACTGCTCCTCACCTAATCTCCTTTTTCCTCAGTGGCCGTGCCGCCTGCCGAGCTGGCCAGGCGCTGCATTGCGGTGCGCAGTTCCTTGTCGTCGATACTCTCCGCGGTTTCCAGAATTTGTGACCTGACGTCCGCGCTAATCGGACGAGCCGTGCGTTTCTTCTCTGCCCGGAAATACCTGGGACGTACCTTGATGCCGAATTGCTGCAGGGCGTGGAAGTCTGGTGAACTCTTCAGTCTGGTCAGGATGCCAGCCTGCTGTAGTCGCAGCCGAGTCGCTACCGCCGCGTTGTCGCAATGGAGCGCCAGGAGACCGTGCTCGTAGCTCGCGAGTCGCCATCCCTGGCGCAGGTGTGCAGGCATCACCCGTCGTAGCTGCTCCTCGAGCACCAGTAATCTGTCCGCCCGCTGGAGGAGGGCCTTCAGGTCGCCGCCGGGCCTGGAGGAAAGTCGGCAAATAGCGAATGGAGTGTTATAATATTTAGCATACATAATAATAATGAACGAACCGCTTACAGGTAATTTGGTACTTCTGCGACATCTGGTGATTGTAGTCGCAAGGCGGGAGCGACCGCCAATGATTGTTGCATTGGCTACGCTTCGATCACCGCAGATATAGCCTTTTCCTGCAGGGATGTGGGTAAGGGGCGTGCCAGGAGCGAAGGCTTCAGGCCATGCTCCATGGGGCATGCAGAGACTTGCAGATGCTTTGTTGGATTTGCTTCAAGGGCCTTGAAGTAGCGCAATGCTCGCGTAATCCGGCAAGTCGTTGTAGGCCAGAGGCACCAGAATACTAATCGGCGGTTCCATATAACCAGGGTTTGGATCCGGTTCAACTCAAGGCCCCTGTGACGAAAATGCGTATGTCGTGAATATTATTCTGGTCAGCAGGAAACACGGGCGGGCGCGCTCGCTGGCGCTGTCAAATCCGCTGTTGGTACTGTCACTGGTACTGTTAATGGTGATGGGTGCGGGGCTGTTCGTGTTCGGTTACCTGGTTGCCCTTGATCGAGAAGATGAAATACGACGCCAAAATTTTATACAGGAGTGGCAGCAGGATCTGGCCCTGAAACGAAAGCAGCTTGACCAGCTCAGGGAAGATTCCGACCAGCAACTCAAAACGCTGGCCATCCGCATGGCGGAGCTGTACGCCCGGCTAATCAGGTTGGATGCGCTCGGCGAGCAGCTGATCGAGACGGCGGATCTTGAGGCCGGCGAGTTTAACTTTTCGCGTAGCCCGGCAATTGGCGGCCCCGAGGAGGACGAGACAGGTGTCGAATACCAGCCGCCCGGGTTTATCGATTCGATGCTTGAATTGGCGCATGATATCGAAACCCGCGAACTGGAACTCGAGGTCTTGAACAACTTGCTGGGGAACAAGGATTTTGAAATTGATCGCTATATCTCCGGCAGGCCAGTCAAATGGGGCTGGCTGACCTCGCATTTCGGGCGTCGCAACGATCCCTTTACCGGCAGGCTGGCGTGGCATGAGGGCGTCGATTTCGCCGGCAAGATGAACTCCGATATTGTGTCCGTTGCTGCCGGGGTCGTCACCTGGTCCGGTAAGCGGCGTGGCTACGGGAATATGGTTGAGGTGAATCACGGCGGCAACTTTGCAACTCGCTATGCCCATGCCCGTGAGCTTAAGGTCGAGGTAGGGGATGTGGTGGAAAAAGGCCAGACTATCGCATTGATGGGCAGTAGTGGCAGGTCCACGGGGCCCCATGTTCATTTTGAGGTACTGAAGAACGGCAATCCCATCAATCCTGCCCGCTACATAAAACGCAAGGGCAAATAACTAGTCGAAAGCGTTCGCGATAACTTGTTATTTTCGCAAGCGTCACAATATATAACCCGGACAAGTCCGCGATAGAAGCGAGGCTGCGCCGTGCCCGTCACCCGCATGCATTTCTGCAGTCGGGTGTTGGCGGGCGCCGCAATCACGTTTCTTCACTATTACCCCACATTTTCGGAGCGCCCCGGACTCGCCGTCGCGGGGCAGAGCCAAGACAAATTATGTTAGGAAAAGTAAGCAAAAAAATATTTGGTAGCAAGAATGACCGCGAACTGAAGCGGATGGGCAAGGTTGTAAAGCGCATTAATGCTTTGGAAGAATCTACGGCTGCGCTTACCGACGCAGAGTTGCGTGCCAGGACCGGCGAATTCAAGACGCGGGTTGAGCAGGGTGAAACGCTTGATCAAATCCTCCCGGAGGCATTTGCCGTGGTTCGCGAGGCGGCCCGGCGCGTGTTGGGTATGCGCCATTTCGACATGCAGCTCATTGGCGGTATTACCCTGCATGAGGGCAGCATCGCCGAGATGCGTACCGGTGAAGGCAAAACCCTGGTCGCTACCCTGCCTGCATACCTGAATGCCCTTGGCGGCAATGGTGTGCATATTGTGACGGTAAACGACTACCTGGCAACGCGGGACGCCGGCTGGATGGGACCCGTCCATGAATTCCTGGGCCTTACCGTCGGGGTGGTCCGGTCGCAACAGGATTATGCGGACAAGCAGGCCGCCTATGCGGCTGACATTACCTACGGTACCAACAATGAATTCGGCTTTGACTACCTGCGCGACAACATGGCCTTTAGTATCGAGCAGAAGGTCCAGCGGTCGTTAAACTTTGCGATCGTCGACGAGGTCGATTCAATCCTGATCGATGAAGCGCGCACGCCGTTGATTATTTCCGGAGCGGTGGAAGACAGCTCCAAGCTGTATACCGCAATTAACAAGATTATTCCCCGCCTGACCCAGACCGAGGAGCCTGAAAACGACGACCAGCCGGTGGATGGTGACTATTTCGTCAACGAAAAGAACCGTTCGGTCGAGCTGACCGAGCGCGGCCACCAGTACGTCGAGGAATTGTTACTCAAGAACGGATTGCTGCCGGAGGGGGAGAGTCTCTACTCGGCGCAGAACCTGACCTTGCTGCATCATGTCCACGCCGGCCTGAAAGCGCACGCGATTTTCCAGCGGGATGTGGATTATATCGTTCAGGAAGGTGAAATCGTGATCGTCGACGAACACACTGGACGCACCATGCCCGGCCGGCGCTGGTCCGAGGGTATTCACCAGGCGGTTGAGGCCAAGGAGGGGGTCGCCATCCAGAACGAAAGCCAGACGCTCGCCTCGACTACTTTTCAAAATTACTTCCGCACGTACGAAAAGCTTGCCGGCATGACCGGGACCGCGGATACGGAAGCCTTTGAATTTCGTCAAATCTACGGGCTGCCGGTGGTGGTCATACCCACTAACAAGCCCATGGTACGTAAGGATTACAACGACCTCGTGTATCTCACGATGGCAGAGAAATTCGAAGCGATTGTCGCCGAGATCAAGGAGTGCATCGAAGCGCGGCGGCCGGTGCTCGTTGGTACCGCATCGGTTGAGGCCTCGGAGTTCGTGTCGGACCTGTTGAAGAAAGCCGGCGTGCAGCACAATGTGCTGAATGCCAAGCACCATGCTCGAGAAGCAGAGGTCATCGCACAGGCAGGCAAACCGGGGGTGGTGACGATCGCTACCAACATGGCCGGTCGTGGCACGGACATTGTGCTTGGTGGTAACTGGGAATCCGAAGTCGCCCAGCTCGAGATTCCCGATGAAAGCCAGATCGAAAAGATCAAGGCCGACTGGAAACAGCGCCATACCGAAGTAATCGAGCGCGGTGGCCTGCATATTGTCGGTACCGAGCGGCACGAGTCGCGCCGCATCGACAACCAGCTGCGGGGCCGCTCCGGCCGTCAGGGTGACCCTGGATCGACCCGGTTTTTCCTTTCCCTGGAAGATAACCTGATGCGGATATTCGCCTCGGATCGGGTCAAGAACCTGATGCAGGCGCTGGGAATGGAGAAGGGTGAGGCAATCGAACACCGGATGGTCAGCAACGCGATTGAGAAAGCGCAGCGCAAGGTAGAGGGCCATAACTTCGATATCCGCAAGCAATTGCTGGAATATGATGACGTAGCGAACGACCAGCGGCGCGTGGTCTACCAGCAGCGCGACGAATTGATGGAGGCCGAGGATATTTCCGATATTATCGATTCCGTGCGCGACTCGGTAGTCAATGAAGTGATCAATGACTATATTCCGCCCCAGAGTATCGAGGAACAGTGGGATATTGCCGGTCTGGAGGGGCAGCTCAAGGCGGAATTTCACCAGGAACTGCCTGTTCAGCAGTGGCTCGACGAGGCCGATACGCTGCACGAGGAATCGCTGCGGGCGCGCATTCTTGAAGAACTGGTCGCGGCCTATCGCGCCAAGGAAGAGACGATTGGCGCGCCGGTCATGCGTGGCTTCGAGAAGCAGGTAATGCTGCAGACCGTGGATACACGCTGGAAGGAGCATCTCGCGACCATGGATCATCTGCGGCAGGGCATCCACCTGCGGGGGTACGCGGCCAAGAACCCGAAGCAGGAATATAAACGTGAGGCTTTTAACCTGTTCCAGGAGTTGCTGGATAGCATCAAGCATGATGTTATCCGCATCCTGAGTTACGTGCAGGTGCAGCAGGAGTCCGAGCTTGAGATGCTGGAACGCAAGCGACGCGAGGAACAGCAGCAGATGCGCTTCCAGCATGCTGACGCGTCCGCGCTGGGCGGAGAAGATACTGGCGCAGAAGCGGCGGAGCCTGAAAAAACGCCGTTCGTACGTGGTTCCGAAAAGGTGGGTCGCAACGATCCCTGTCCCTGCGGGTCCGGCAAGAAGTACAAACGCTGCCACGGCAGCCTCAGCAAGACCGCGTGAGTGCTAGCCTGCTGCTGCCAGCCCACGCGCGCTGCGGTGAAACCGCCGCTTGCTGACGGCGTGACGGAGGGTGCCTGATGGCTACCGGGCCGAATGATTTTCCGCCGATGGCTGCCATCGACGGCGTGCGATTGGGAACGGCAAGTGCAGGAATCAAGACAGCGGGGCGCAACGATGTACTGGTGATCGAGCTGGCGTCCAGCAGCACGGCAGCGGCCGTATTCACCCAAAACGCATTTTGTGCGGCGCCGGTGACGGTAGCCAGGCAGAATCTGGCGAAAACCCGGCCCCGCTATTTGCTGGTCAACAGCGGCAACGCCAACGCCGGT
>CAMYKE010000051.1 GCA_947258895.1 uncultured Pseudomonadales bacterium
CAGGCCCAGATCCAGCGCCCAGCGGATAATCTCCTGCGGCGATTTGTCTGCCAAACTGGCATTTGCCGCGGCCACTTCGCTGTGGGTTGCCAGCGGTTTGTTCAATACCGATTGCTCCTGCTCTTTGACCTGCATAATTACCCGACCAGTCTGAACTTACTTCGACCATCGATTATATAAGATTATAAAATATAAGGAAGTTTCGGTTAGGAATAATGCGTTATTAGGTTATAGCGCACGGTGCCCGATTCAAGTAAGGAACTGCGGCTTCGCTACGACATCGACCATGGTGTCCGCCAACAGCGCGAGGTCGCGCGCCGACACGATATAGGGCGGCATTGCATACACCAGTTTTCCGAACGGCCGCAGCCATATACCACGCTCGACAAATTCCCTGGTAATGGCCTCCATGCGAATCGGACGGGCACACTCTATCACACCAATCGCACCAAGCACGCGGACATTCTCGACATGCTCGATCGCCGCCGCGGGCGCCAATTTCTCCTTCAAGAGAGTCTCGATCGCGCTAATTTTATGTTGCCATCCGGAATCGAGCAGCAGTTCAATACTGGTAAGGGCGGCCCGGCAGGCGAGTGGATTACCCATGAAGGTAGGGCCATGCATAAACACGCCCGGATCACCCGAGGAAATGGTTGCGCTAACATCGCTTGTGCAGAGTGTCGCAGCGAAGCTCATATAGCCCCCGGTCAGGGCTTTGCCAAGGCACATTATGTCGGGGGCTATCGCCGCGTGCTCGCAGGCAAACAGCTTGCCTGTGCGACCAAAACCGGTCGCAATTTCGTCCAGGATCAGCAATACGCCGTGAGCATCGCACAGTTGTCGGGTGCGTTTCAGATACATGGGTGAATAAAAGCGCATGCCGCCGGCGCCCTGCACAATTGGCTCCATAATTACTGCGGCAATGGTATCGCCGTGTTGCTCGAGCAGGCTCGCCAGGCTCCCGATATCCTGTTCGTCCCAGGGGTGCGCGAACTCGCACTGCGGCGTTTCGGCGAACAAGTGCTGCGGCAATGCGCCCCCGAATAACTGGTGCATCCCCGTTACCGGATCGCACACTGCCATCGCCCCGAAGGTGTCGCCATGGTAACCGCCGCGAATGGTCAGGAAGCGCTTCTTGTCGGGCCGATTGCGGGTTTGCCAGTACTGCAGCGCCATTTTGAGCGCCACTTCCACCGCCACAGAACCGGAGTCACTGTAAAAAACCTGCTGCAGCTGCGCTGGCGTGATCGCCAGCAGTTTCTCTGTCAGTGCTACCGCGGGTTCATGGGTCAGCCCACCAAACATTACATGCGCAAGTTGATCGATCTGCTGCTGCAGGGCGCGATTCATCTCCGGGTGATTGTAGCCGTGGATTGCACACCACCAGGACGCCATCCCGTCGATTAGCTGCCGGCCGTCCGCCAGGGTGAGGCGCACGCCCCGTGCTGATGCTACCGGGTACACCGGTGGAGTGTGGCTCATCGACGCATAGGGGTGCCAGATATGTTCCCGGTCGATCTCGATGAGGTGTCGTATTTCTGCTGCGTTCATCTAAAAGAGCTCGCCCGGTTGCGGACTAGCCAATTGCTGGATGGATCGTGATCGATATGTCACCTGCGGCGGGCGTGGCCGTTGTTGTTACTTGCCGGCAGCGTGTTATTTCTGCAGCCGAGAGATATCCTGCGACCCGTTCAATGGCGCTGAGTTTGCCACCCTGCCTCGCAAGGAACAGCAGGTACGTGAGGCGAATGTCCTTTAGGCCCAGCGGTGCCGGCGCGTCAAGCGCGGCATCCTCGCTACTATGCGCCAGCATCAAGTCCAGTTCCTCGAGCGTCAGCTCTTCGCCGCCGGGCGTCGTCCATAGCCCGTTGCCAGCACCCGCCTGGACGCGTTGCAGGGTTTCCAGGGTACGTTCAGGCACTCCCAGCAGGCGTTGAAATTGACCCGGCACCGTCAATTGGCCACTCTCCTCATCAAAATCGCCGCTCGAGAGGCGTAACAGCTCGTTCTCGCCCACGCCACCAAGCATCAGGCTGAGCGCAAGCTTGCTGTTGAGTGAGTACGTGGAAAAAATGACACCCGGCCGGTGTTGGCGATTGATGAGCGTGTAAATTCCGAGCGTTAGCAGCGACAGGATGATTGCCAGCAGTAATACCAGGCCGGAATCACGCACGTAATCGGGGCCAATGGGAAAGCCCGGTTGCAGCGGTGGCTCAAGGATATCGATGCTGGCCTGAAACGGTTTACGGACCTCGGCTTCGATAATTTGCTCCTGCACCAGTTGGGCTTGCGCCTGGAGCTGATCCAGGTCCAGGCTCATCCCGGCATATTCGCTGAGCCGGTGGCTAAATGCCTGGGCACGACTTTGCAGGCTGCGTAGCTGATTGCGGAGATCGGTTTCCTTGAGAGCGCTCGCCTCGACAGCCTGTTGTATTTCGTCGCGGTACGTCTGTTGGCTCTCGCGGCGGCGCTCTGCGATCTTGGCCTTTAACGAGGCGAGGTTGTTGGTGATGCCGACGATTTTCGGGTCCAGCGCCATGTATTCGGGGGTAAATTGCTGGGCCAGCTGGAATAGCTGTTCCTCGAGTGCCAGCGCCCTGTCCTCCATGTTGTCCAGGCTGCGTTGGTCCTGGGGGCGAACCATCATTTTACCCTCAGCGATCGCGGAGTCGATTGCCTGTAGCGTGCTAGTTGCGTTAGCACGTTCCTCTGAGGCGACATCCAGCGCTTTACTCAGGCCCTTGATCTGGTTCAATACGCTGCTTTCATCCCGCTCCAGCGAAACGATTTCATTCTCGGTGGTCAACCCGGTCAGGGCGCGGCGTTGGGTGGCTATCTTATCCTCGAGAGTCGCCAGCTTGCCCTGCAAATCGATCAGCTTGTCGCTGGACGCCGCTTCCTGCTCTCCGGTTTGCAGCGAGAGATACAGCTCTACCCAGGTTTCGACAATGGGGAGCAGGACCTGCGGCGCAGTATCGATCGCGCTGAGTTTCAAAACGCGGCTCTCCGCAACCGGCGTAACGCTCAACATGGCGTCGAGTTGCTCCAGCGTGAAGTGCAGTTGCCGTTGTTCCGCGAGCCGCTGCGCAAGCAATGCGATCACGCGCTGGCTGGTGAGTCGCTGGTGATGGATATTTAGCTGCTCACTGGCAATCCTGGAAATAGACTCAAGATTCGGCTGCGAGTAGGAGAGGTGCAGGATCGCATAGCTTTGGTACAGAGGGGCCCGCAACCAAACGTAGCCCAGCCCGATGATTGTCGTGACGAGGAAGGTGGCGAGTAACAGGCGCCAGCGTTGCCTGGTGATTCGGGGGTCACCGCCGCTGAGTGTCTCCGTTGCGGTGGCGTATGGTCCCGGTAAGACATCAATCCTTGAGTTCGCTTGCATCTACATAACCTGATCGGGAAAGTGGATCTGTTCCGGTGGAGTGTAACCTGAAATCAACGCTGCTATAAATGTAAAATGCCACCTGGCGCGCCGCCACCGCCCAACGTAAAGATCTCCCGGGTCCGCTTATTCGAGCGGCACCAGGTAAAACAGGCAGTCGGCTTTCGCGATATTGATATCCTTGGTAATCATAAAGAATTTTAGCGATTGGCGGGTAACCAGAACTCCCTCCTCATCTGCAAAAAACCGCAGGGTATGGTCACTGCCATGACTGTCGCGTACCACCAGGCAGGACAGGCCCTGCTCGCCCAGCCATCCGAGCGCTGTGCCGGCGGGGACGGCACCGAAATTAAAGCCCTCGATATCGGTGTGCAGAGTCAGGTCCGCTGCGGGATCAGCCGCAGCTGCGAAGGAAATGGCGCAACCGGCAAACAGTTCGACTCGCATCGGGTGCCGGTAGATGTCCATCTCGCCGCTCTCGACCTCGGAGTTGAAGAGCTGTTTGCGTAGTGCGAACTGTTTGAATCCGTCCCATGCCAGTGCGTGGGCGCGTGGATCGTGGGCACCACCACACTCGATGGTGGTCACGGGAAAGTCTTCTTCAATCTCCATCAATGCGCCCAGGCGAATGTCGGTGATTATCAAGCGCGGGGTGAACAGCATGCTGACGGATTTGTGCGCCGGGCGATTATCGCATGCCACGGCAAATGACGGACCGGCGCCGGAGGTGTTGTGAACATCGATTACCGCTTCGGGTCGTACACCGCAGATGCGGTGTAACAGGTCCGCCGCAATCTGCCCCTGCTCATCGTTGAACGGCGGCCGAAAACAACGATTCAGGTCGCGCGCACCGGGAAGCTGGCGGTAATGAAAGCCCGGCGCTGCGCGCGCGGCGTCCACCGAGCCGACGAAGCAATAGAGGTCGACAGCAGGCTGATGGTCAGAGCTCAACCACTGGTGCAGGGCATGCAAACCGGAGGGTTCGTTGCCGTGCAGCAATGTGGTCACTACACGACAGCGGGTTGAGTCCTGTCCCTGGAGATAGATCCAGGTCGGGCCGTCGAGCTGCTCCAGGAAGTTGCTCACGGAATCGGCAATCTCGGCCTGGTCGGGATTTTCCCAGTAGCGGATCGGGTAGGCTGCAACGGCCGCCATCAGTGGTTCCACTCGTGCAGCGGAGCGCCCTCACGGGCCCGGTCGATGTATTCGTCAAGCATCAGTTGCAGCGCTGCGGTACGGTTGGTGGTTCTCTCAAAATGTTCGAGTCGCCGCAATTGCCAGCGCGCACCGGTGATTTGTGCGTCCAGCCGTTGCTCGATAATGCCCAGCTGCTGCCGAATCTCGCCGGGGTCAACCTTGATGCTGGCGAGTCCCGCCTCTGCACAGGGTAGTAGTTCCCGGATTACGGTTGCGGCTGGTGTCTTTACCAGCGCATCCAGCGCTGCGTCGGGCCACAGGATATTGGCACTCATGCCGAACTGCGCCGCCCGGTAGCAATTGAACTTGGCGAGCCGATAGGACATCAGTTCGGTAATTTCCGGCATCTTGCTGGCGATCCCCAGTATGCTCCCGACGAGGAACGCAGCATTAGCCGTCATGTCCGTCGCGGTCGGTCCGCTAGGCAGGCCGCGCATTTCGATTCGTAAGTGGCCGCCCGCCGAGGGGTCATAAATTGCCCGATTCCAGTGCCAGACCGAGCCATGGTGCAACCGCAATGCTGCGAGTTGCGGAATGTCTCCCCGGGCTGCGATCGCGGATGAATCCTCATGCTCGCACTCAGGAAAAATCACGTTGAATTCGTTAACGGAACGAGCGAACACTTCGAGTGCCGAATCCCGGATCCATCCCTTACCCATGCCGGTACGGCTGGTGCAGCCCTGCTTGCGTTCCATGGGGGTACGGGTTTCCACGGCCTGCTTGAACAGAGGCAGGCGGGTTTCCTCCCATAGCCGGTGTTCGAGGAAGATCGGCGAATTGGTGGCTATGGCTAACGCCGGAGCAAGTATTAGTTGGGAAGCATTGAATGCGTTGACAAAATCAGCAGGGTCCACGCGCAGGTGTATCTGGAAGGAGGTGTTGGCTCCCTCTGCGTTGAGGTCCTGCAGCACCATGAACAGCGGATCTGCACCGCTGATACTGATTTCGAAGGGGCTGCCGCGCATTGCAGTAATCTGCTCGGTCAATACCTGGTAGCGCTTGCTCTCGGTCATCGCCGCACGCGAGATATCTGCCTGGGAGACGGTGGGCAGGATGCCGATCGGAACGGGGCGGGCATCCAGGGTCGCTGCCAGCGCCTCAAGTCCAAGCAGCTTGCTGCGCATCTCCGTACCAATTTGGCTAAAGGGGCTGCCCTGCGCCGGAACCGGAGATAGATTGTATTCAAGATTGTAGCGGTTGAGTTCGAGGGTTAATTGCGGGTCCTTCGCCAGCGCCAACAGTTCCTGGTTTACCCATTTGGTGTTACCCTGCGGGTTGACCAGGCTGATTTCAAGTTCTGCGCCGAGTGACGCGGGGCCGCAGGCAAACCCCGGGCGCTTGAGTAGCTCTTCCAGCGCGCCGAGATCGATGCGCAGTTGGCTGTCAAAGCGCCGGTAATCGGCCTCGTCATAATCGATGTGGGTTACGTTGGTACCCAAGCGCCAGTCTCCCGTGCCAATGCCATCCCTTTATAGCGCAAACGCGCATAAATATCATTTTTTCTGGTGTAACGAGGACACCAGCATGAATCCAATGTCGAACGAGCAAGTGACTGGATCGAAACAGCGCAGCAGGACGTCGCGCCGACGAGTGTGGTCCTCAGACGGGGCGAAAGGGGCGGTAGCCGCAGGACATCCGCTGACTGTCGCGGCCGCCGAGCGGGTGCTAGTGGCTGGCGGTAATGCCTATGATGCGATTATTGCGGCGCATTTCGCCGCCTGTGTAGTGGAGCCGGTACTTGCATCCCTCGGCGGTGGCGGTTTCCTGTTAGTACAAGCCACGGGCCAGGAACCCCTGCTGTTCGACTTTTTCGTTCAGACACCTCGACGCCGGCGGCCGGCAACGGAGCTGGATTTCGAGCCCATCGTCGCGGACTTCGGAGCGCAGCAGCAGGAGTTCCATATTGGCCTGGGTTCGATAGCCACACCGGGGGCGGTGAAAGGAATGTTTGCGATACATCGCCACCTGGGCTCACTGCCCATGGCTGAGCTGGTGCAACCGGCAATCGAGTTTGCGCGCCGGGGTATTCGGCTGAATTCACTGCAAGCGCAGATCTTTTCTATCATTGCGCCGATCCTGCTGGCAACGCCCGCGTCCCGGTCGATCTTCCAGGACAGCAGCGGCGCTGGCGTCATTGCAGAGGGGCACACCCTGAAAATGCCGCAACTGGCGGATACCCTGGAATGCCTGGCCCTTGAGGGAGATGGTCTTTTTTATCGGGGTGAGCTGGCGGGCCTGATGGCGAGTCAATCGCAAGCGGGCGGCCACCTGACCCGCGAAGACCTGGCAAATTACGAGGTAGTGGTTCGCAAGCCTCTGGTCACGGAGTATCGGGGACATGAAATCCTTACCAACCCGCCGCCCAGTTCCGGCGGCATTCTGGTAAATTTTGCGCTGCAGCTGTGGCAATCATGCAGCTCTCCCTGCCGCTTCGGCAGCCATGAACACCTGGCGAGACTGGTGGCGGTCATGGAAGCCACCAACCAGGCACGGGTCGAGGCACAACTCAACACCCCGGACAGCGCCGGTGCAGATTTCGCTGCGCTGGACGCCACGCTGATTCGCAACTATGCACAGGAGATTCTTGGCCGGGCTCGCGCCAACAGGGGCACCACACACATCAGTGTGATCGATGCGCAGCGTAACGTTGCGACTATGACCGTATCCAATGGCGAGGGTTGCGGCGCTATGGTGCCGGATTCCGGTTTTATGCTGAACAACATGCTTGGCGAAGAGGACTTGAATCCCGGTGGTTTCCATCAGTGGCAGCCCGACCAGCGCATGACGTCCATGATGGCGCCAACCATTATGAACCTTGGCGACGGCGCTACAGTCGCCCTGGGCTCGGGTGGATCGAACCGGATTCGCACGGCGATTCTGCAGACTATTATTAATCTTGTCGATTTCAACATGCCGCTCGCCACTGCCGTTGCCAGCGCCCGAATTCACTTTGAAAACAGCTTCCTGAACATCGAGCCGGGCTATCGGGACGCAGTGGTTGAGAAACTGGCTGCTGAATACCCGGGTAACAAACGCTGGGATCACCCCAGCCTGTTTTTCGGCGGGGTGCATGCGGTGCAGTATGACGGGAAGGAATTCACCGGTACCGGGGATACCCGGCGCGGAGGGGTTGCGAAGGTGATTGTCGATGACGTGTAAACGATGGCTGCCCAGGAGACTACTTTCCTCATGCTGTTGCAGGATCTGCGCGTGGCAATGAATCTTTGTTGCCCGGAAAGTGTCTGATGTAGCGAGTACGAGCGGATTGCAAGGACGTTACCATGCTTGAGCTGAATGTCGAAATCGTTAAGCACCTGATTGACAGGGCGCACGAGTTTTATACCGAGGAGCCAGTCGATATGCCTGCGGCGCCAGCGGTGCTGTCCGATGACTGGGAGCCCGCAACCCCCCCCGAGCTTGCCAGTGGCGTAGCGTACTCCGAGTTCAAATCGATCATCATGGACCTGGAACCGGATCAGCAGCAAATGATCGTCGCGCTGATGTGGCTTGGCAGGGGAGACTTCACGCTGGATGAGTGGGAGCTGGCGCTTGCCGAGGCACGGCGCAGCTGGACCACCCATACCGCGGACTACCTGATCAGCACACCGCTGGTTTCAGAATACCTGGAAGAGGGCCTGGCGCTGCATGGTTATGCGGACTAGCCATATCTCACCGATTTTTGGAATTATCGCCGAGAGATTGTGCGTTGTGCGGGATTTTCCGAAGAAGGGGATAGCCGTCGCTATAGTCGCAGGAGAAAAATTCCGTACAGCGTGCGAGATCCGGCGAGAAACCAAATAGGCAATTCGCACTGTACTGACAAGGCTTCTGGGCATTGGATCGCCGAATCGGTGAGATATGGCGGCTGGCACTCGGTCCGCTTGATAATTGCGGATGCAGCGCTGCTGCGTTGCCTCGCAACAGGGCACAGCGTGCGGGAAATATTGCTCCCCTTCCAAACGAGCACTGGCCGCGCGGCGCCACCCGTGATGATATCAGTCCACTACCTTCAGCCATTCACCAGTGACCGGCTGTTTGTTGGGGTAGTCGCCGTTGAGCAGCCGCAGTTCCTGCTCCGGGTATTCGGGAATTTTACTGCCCCTGGCGAGTGTTTCGTAGGTCACGGGACCCTCCAGGCGAACGTACTTGAGTTGCAGTTGTGCGGCGTTGCGGTAGTCCTCTCCCTGTAGCGGGCGAAAACTGCCGATGGTCGCCATGAAAAACGGGTCATAGTTTAGTGCCGCGTTCGGTTTGCGATTTACGCCGCTGAAATAGTAGGCAGTTTTCCTGTGGTAGAGGACCGCGACCCGCACCGGGCCGCGCTTGTCATTGTGGGGTACGATCCCGGTGTAGCCCTCCAGCCCCACCTGGTTGAGCGCCTCGCCCTGAGTCAGGTTGTCGATCTTCAGGCGCTCCTTGATGAACTGTTCCGGCGTCAGCTTGGCAATGTCGCCCTTGGCCTGTAGCTGGATGAAAGCGTCTTGCCGCTTCGGGTATCCTACCACTGCGTTGGCCGAGTTCTGGACTTTCCAGCTGCTGGGAAACGCCACCGTGAAATCGAGCAGCTTGTGATAAAAACGACTCCCTTTGCGGATGCCTTCCCTGGGACTGTCGCCAAATTCGAGCCCCGCGGTTTGCTGCCTGAAGACATCCTGATTGGTAATCGCATCTGATTTCGGGAGCTCGCCGGCGGCACTGATGACCTCGCGCAAACGCTTGTCGTTGCGCGGATGGGTGGCAAACAAGCCGTGATAACTTCTCGGTTTCTTGCCTGCGGCTTTGGCTTTTAAACGGGAAAATTGTTCCTGGTCCTTGAGTACGCCGATAACCTCCTCCATCGCCTTGGGGTCGTAGTTCGATTTGAACAGGTACTCGGCGCCGAGGCGATCCGCTTCCAGCTCATGCTCACGGCCATAGCCGCTGACGATGGCGGTGCCGGCGATATTGGAGAGTTCGCCCAGCTCTCTGCCCCCGGCGCCCAGAGTGATTTGGGTTCCCAACGCGATTATGCCGCTGAGCAGGTTTTTTGCGGTGTTCATGCTTTTCTGCTC
>CAMYKE010000052.1:0-8469 GCA_947258895.1 uncultured Pseudomonadales bacterium
TGTGCCAAAGCCCTGTGCAAGTCAAACAGGATCTCCCGGTGCTCCGCCAAGCGCACGCGGCTTTGGAGCCAGCCAACCGCGGCCAGGCGGATGCCTGACCTGACCTCGGCGACATAATGCAGGCTGGTTGCAGGGTAAAGGGATAAAGCTCCCCTGGGTAATTTTACCTGTTCATCGCCATCCTGCTTTCTGATTACCAGCTCGCCTCCCTCATAGCTGTCCGGGTCAGAAAGAAACAAGGTGAAAGACAGGTCGGTTCGTGTGCCGGCGATAATCGGATCATCCACATGGGTGCCATAGTGCATACCGGGAACATAACGGTTGAATATTATCTTCGCGAACTTTTCGGGTATAGCGGCGGCGCGAAACACCGGGTGTGCCAACAGGGCTTTTTCAAGCAGCCTGGCCGCGCCTCTCACTTCCGGCGTCTGTGGCCGGGCCTGAAGATTGGTTTTTACCCGTTTAGCAGTGCGTCCCGCGGTCCGTTTGCCGTCCTCAAACAGGCTGTCGTCAGAAAGTGCGTCTGTGACTGCCTTCAATGTGTGGACATCCATGACGTTATCGAGGAAAATCTGCATGTTTATAAATGTTAATGAGAATCGTTTGCAATTTTTTGGCGGCGGTTCGCCTGGCAATTTTTATTATCAGTGTTTGAGGAACTGGATCAATGGGAAAACGTAAAAAGCTTTGGACCAGCATGAGTGTGGTCACCTTCGCGAGTGTATCTGTACTCACGGCCTGCGGTACTCAGAGAGGAGAGGAGGGCGAAGGAGATAGACAATCCGCGGTAATCGAAGAAAGCTCCGCATCGCAGCTGATGCTATATGCCAAACAAGGGCGAGGGTGAAGGCGAGGGTGAAGGCGAGGGTGAAGGCGAGGAAGCATCCGCGCAGGCTGATCCAGGCACCAATGATATTGCCTATCTCACCCAGCTGAGTCTGATGCGTGGTCATTTGCTGGTGGGGAATGAGCTGTACCAGGCTGGCTACATCGAGCACGCTAAAACCCATATGAACCACCCGGCGAACGAGCTTTACCCGGATATTGCACCGGCTTTCACGCGCCGAGGTGGCAAAGGGTTTGCAGATCAACTGCAGGCTTTGGCAAGCGCCGTTGAAAGTGAGGCCGGCGACCAGGCGGTGGCTGAGTCGTATGCAGTGGTTGCGAGCGCAATCAGCAGTCACGAAGCACTGGCAGGCGAGGCTATCGGTGTGGCCGATAAGCTTGAGGTGGTGGCCGCCCTGCTGCGGGTCGCCGCTGAGGAATATGGCATTGCGGTAGTCGATGGCAAGATGGAAAACGCCCACGAGTATCAGGATGCCTACGGATTCACTCAGGTAGCCAAGATCATTGTGGCAAACGCTTCGCGGGACTCTGAAGCATATGCAACGCTGCTCGGCAAGGTGATGGCGACAATTGCTGCGCTCGATGGTATGTGGCCTGTTCTTAACCCGCCTTCGAGCTTGCCAACGGAAGCCGGCCAGCTATACGGGGCCGCCTCGCAAGTTGAGCTGCTGGCCCTGGGTTTGGAATAACTGTCCGCGGTTGCATGCCTGTCGTTCGGTGTGATGAGTCCCATCTGGATTGGCTCCCTCCCGCCCGCATTCAGGCTTTGTGGATTAGCCACGGGTGTCCAGCAATGAAATTATTTTGGCTGATTTCGGGAGGGATTTCGCTGGCGTTGGGTCTCCTGGGCGTGGCGTTGCCCTTGCTGCCGACAGTGCCTTTTCTGCTGCTGTCTGCCTTTTGTTTTTCACAGTCATCTGAACGCCTGCATGACTGGCTTATCAATCACCCCGCCTTCGGCCCGGTCATTCACAACTGGCGAGATACAGGTGCGATCAGCCAGCGCGCCAAGATGTTGGCATCGCTATCACTTGTACTCGTGCTTGTGATCTCTGTTGTAATGGGCTTGCGCTTCCACCTGCTTGCACTGCAGGTCATTGTTCTGGTTGGAGTAGCTATCTTTATCTGGACACGCCCCAGCGACTAGGTTGGCATGCAAAGGACAGTCTGTAGTCCGTCGATCTCGCCATGAATAGGCCTTGTTCAACAGCCACCGGGTCCTGGAAGGATCAATCGGTTTATTCGGCAGCATCGGCTTCACCGTGAATCGTGGCGATAGCGCGATTACTTGGAGCGCCGTACAATGGCGCACAACTGCTAGCGCGCCACCGGGTTGCAAGCGGGTGCCTTGTGATGCCAGCTCCTTCGCTGCACAATTTTTTCTGCGGCGCCGGAGCGGATCTGGAGGGATCGCCGGGGTAGATCGGGATGCATTGGGGAAACAGTAGATGACAGTATTCGAAAATTCGTCAATATTTTCGTCCCTGGGCGTTGCCCTCGTTGGCTACGGCTCTGTCAGCCAGGTATTTCACGCGCCCCTGATATCCGCCAACAACTCCCTGCGGCTGACAACAGTAGTATCCTCGAAACCGGACAGCGTACACCGGGACCTGCCGGGCGTACGCGTGGAGCCGTCGCTGGACGCAGTGCTGGCGGATCCGAATATTGATCTGGCGGTGGTTGCGACGCCCAACGCCACCCATTTTTCGATCGCGGAGCGACTCCTGAAGGCAGGAAAGCACACCCTCGTGGACAAGCCCTTTACCGTTCGCGAGAATGAGGCCCGCGCGCTCGCGCAGCTCGCTGCAGCACGAGGTTTGGTGCTGGCCGCATTTCACAATCGGCGCTGGGATGCGGATTTCCTGACGTTGCAGCAGCTTGTCGCCGGCGGTCGGCTTGGCGAATTGCAAACCCTGGAATCCAGTTTTAATCGCTTCAGGCCCCAACCGCGCGACCGCTGGCGGGAGCAGCCGGGCAGCGGTAGCGGGCTGCTCTATGACCTGGGACCTCACCTGATCGACCAGGCGGTGCAATTGTTTGGCATGCCGGATGCAATCTGGGCGGACCTGGCTTGCCAGCGTCCAGGGGCCCAGGTCGACGATTACTTTCATCTCGTCATGAAATTTGGCGAACGTCGCGCAATTCTCCATGCCAGCATGATGGTCGCCGGGCCATCTGCCAGGTTTGCCGCCCACGGATCGAAAGCAAGCTATGTCAAGACGGGGCTTGATCCTCAGGAGGATGCGCTTAAGGCGGGCTTGACACCCGGGGGGCCCGGTTGGGGTGTAGAGGAGGAATCCTTGTGGGGCGAGCTGACCACGCCTGGGGCCGATTCGATGCAGCGCGAACGGATTCCTTCCCGGGCCGGTTGCTACCCCGAGTTATACCAGCGCTTGTATGAAGCGATAGCCCTGGGAAAACGGTCTCCCGTTACAGCGCGCGAGGCTTGTCAAAACATTGCGCTACTGGAGGCGGCGCTGGAGAGTAATCGGGTCGGCGCGCGCATTGATTTGTAAGGCGCTCACAGCGGGAGCAAGGTTTACCACGGATCAACTTATACCAGCGTAAACAGGCGTCTTGGAATGCAAAAAAACCGGTGCGCCCAATGGCCGTGCAACCCGCAATTACGCTGCTCAAGTGTCCGGGTGTGCGGCGGAGCCGAAGGGTAATTGGGCAGGGCCCTCACTAAAGCAGTGCTAATTCTGCTCATTCTCGCTTGCCTTGAGCAATCGGGGTGATTATTCTTCTTGTACCCCGGTATAGATTGCTGAAGCGACTGGGCGACGGGTAACTGCCAAACATCCGCAATCCCGGCGCCGGTCCTGCTGCGTATCCTGTTCACCCTGGAGGGCGGGTGGCCGAGGCGACAGGCCAGCCTGGCGAGGCTCTGACAAGATCTCGCGAGCGACGGGTGCCTGCTGCGTACCGGAAAATTTTAACGACAAGAGGGGCTGTACCATGAGCATAGGGGTAATGGGTGAGGCGCTGATCGACTTGATCGGCCAGGCGGACGGCAGCTTCCGGCCGTATCTCGGGGGATCTCCCGTCAACGTGGCGATAGCTTTGGGCTGCCAGGGCGCGGCATGCAGTTATCTGGCGCCGCTGTCGCGGGATGACTTCGGGGACGAGTTCTACCAGCGGCTGCAGGACAGCGGGGTTAGCGCGGACAACGAACACCGCTCCAACCGGCCGACTTCGTTGGCCATGGTCCGGCTCAGTTCAGGGGGGCAGCCGAGCTACACTTTTTACCGCGAGGGGGTCGCGGACCGCGATTACGACGTCCCCTCGGTAGTGGCCCGCATGCCGGGTGACATGACGGCGTTGCACGCGGGGTCGCTGGCGCTGGTTCCCGACGACCAGCCGCGCATCCGTGAACTGTTCGAATCATTCAAAGCCCGTGGCGTGGCGATCTGCATGGACGCCAATATGCGCCCCGGAGTGGTGGACGATGTGGATTCCTACATCGCTGGCGTACGCGCCCTGTTCCCCCTCTGTGACCTGGTCAAGGCCAGCGACGAGGATTTGGAACTGCTCGGCCTGCACGGAGATCTACCAGATATTGCAAAGCAGTTGCGCGAGGAAATGGGCGGCGGCCTGGTGGCGTTAACGGCGGGAGCAGAGGGCGCGCTGATGTACAATGACTCGGGATTGGTGCAACGGCCGGGCTTTCGTGTCTCCCAGGTGGTGGATGCCGTCGGCTGTGGTGACTGCTTCCAGGCCGGGATGTTGGGGGCGCTGTTCCGCGCCGGCGTGCTGGACCCCAACTCGCTGTCCACGCTGTCCGCCGAGATACTCGACGACGTAGTGCAACACGCGTCCGCTACGGCGGCGATCAACGTCACCCGCGCCGGCTGCCAGCCGCCGTCGTTGGAGGAGGTGGAACAGTTCCTGAAGGACAGCGCCTGAAACGCCTGATCCGGGGAGTTTAGTGTGACGGGACCCGCTGCGTCGGGTTCCTTGCTCTGGGCGGTCTGAATTCCTGCTCGATACAACATGGTGCCTTTCAGATGCGCTCCGCTTCCCAGGCGCTATCCTTGCACCGCGATTCAGCGTCCGGCAGTTCGATCCCGTTATTCGAAAAACACTGAACCGGGTGACCGCCAGCGCGGATCGGTCGTTTAGCAGGGTTAGGCTGCTTATCACACGTGGGTCTTGTCCAGCATCTGTTACTCGCAGGCCCCGGTTCGACAGGTTGTAGCGCTCCGGATTCCCAACCCAATTAGAGATCACCCAATGAAATGCTTCGTTTTCATCGCTGCCAGTGTCGATGGATTTATCGCTGACGAAGACGGCGGCGTCGATTGGCTCGATACTGCGGGAAACCCGAACGCAGATATGGGGGAGCAGGCGGACATGGGATTTAACACGTTCATTGAAGCCGTGGATTGCATGATCATGGGCAGGGGTACAATGGAAACGCTATCCGGCTTCGATCTGGCACCCGAAGAATGGCCTTACCGCGGTGTCAGGGTGATCGTACTCAGTAATTCGCTGACGCAGCCGCCAGGAAATCTCAAGGATCGCGTAGAGATGTATTCGGGAGACCCGGGTGAGCTGATCGAAAAGCTCGAAAGCGAAGGACACTCGCACGCATACATAGACGGTGGCAAGACCATACAGTCCTTCCTGGACCTGCAGTTGATTCACGAAATGACCTTGACCATCGCGCCCGTGATTCTCGGTGCGGGCATACCGCTTTTCGGGAGGTCAAGGCAGAGCTATAAATTGGAGAATACGGGGGTAGAGGTTTTCCCAAACGACTTTGTACAGTTGCGCTACGCGGTGCGTTGCCGGTAATGCTCCAGCGGTTGCTCCTGGCCGGGTGTTTCGGCCCCAATCCTGTTATTTGTGCAATGCCCGCTGCTTGAGGAGGGCGAGGGTTTCCCTGGCCCGGGCATAGCTGCCGGCCAGAAAGTCATCGGGCTGCACCTGCTCCAGCCAGCGCACCCAGGCGGCGACCGCGTCGATTTCCCGTGGCTTGAGGAGGGTGAAACGGGGCGCGAAAAAGTCGTCCCAGTGTTCCGGCTCGGGGCTGCGGTCCAGGCAGCCAAGAAGTGAATCGAGATAGTTGAGGTCGTAGCGGTTTTCCCGCAGACTGGAAGCCAGCGCGCCGGGCAGGTAAAAACAGAAGGCCGTGGGTGAGAACCAGAACACGGCATCGCAGGCCTTTTCGAGCAGCGCGACGTCGACATCCCGCCAGTGCAGTCCGGCGAAGGACATCACCTCCTCGTATTCCGTGTCAGACAGCTGCATCGAGTCGCTCATCTCGACGGGCGGTGAGCGCTCCGCAAAGGCCTCCTCGATGAGTTCGATGATTACCGCGCGCTCTGCCTGTTCATGGTATTGAGTCATTGAAACCCGGGCGTTTCAGTTGCTGATCCGGTGGCCGGGAACTGCACGGTAACCCGCGGCTCGACGCGCCATCGCAGCAGCGTCGGCTGCGATACGCCCGGTTTTACAAGGTGGGTTTGATGACCACGTCAATGCGGCGGTTCTTGGCGCGGCCCTCCGGGGTCTCGTTGTTTGCCACTGGCTGTGATTCGCCATAGCCGACCGCCATCACGCGGTCGGGCTTCAGTTGCATATTGGCCAGCAGGTAGCTCTTGGTAGCTTCGGCGCGCTGTTCGGATAGCGTGAGGTTGACTTCGTCGCCGCCGAAGGCATCCGTGTGTCCCTCGATCACCAGCGTGCTTTTTTCAAATACACGGATGGCCTTTTTGACTTTGGTCAGCAGTTCGAAGCGTTCCGGTTTGATGACGGCCTGCCCGCTGTCGAAAGTCAGACCGACCAGGCGCAGTATTACGTCATTGCCGCTGCGCAGGACAATCGCCTCTTCACGATCGAACATTTGCTCCACCTCGCGGAACTTGGCGCGAATTGCCGCTTGGCGCTCCAGTTGTAAGTTCAGCGCGAGGCGCTCCTGGGAGACCCCGCCGAGCCTGGTCTCCAGGTCCGCAATCTGGCGCTGCAAGTCTTTCACCAGGCGCTGCTGTTCCGAACGGTCGAGATCGGCGGAGGTTGCCACTTTCTGGATGTCTTCCAGACGGCCGATAATGTTGTTGGTTGCGGCCTCGTGACCATCATCGAAATAGACCGGCAAGTCGATTGCGGCACCGATACGTTGTAACGGGGTCTGCCAATCCAGCACCACGTCTTCCATTGATAGCTTCTTCTTTTTCACTCTGGTCAGGTTTTCAGCCAGATAGATGGCGAGTTTCGCCTGGTGTTTGGCGCTCTTGGCGAGGCTTCTTGGTCGGTCGGTGTCATAGCGGTTTTCATTCAATTGTTGCTCCGCCTCCGCGAGCAACCCCTTGGCACTGGCCAGGGTGACGGGCGCGTAGCGCTTTGCCTTGAGGTCCTCTGCGCGCGCCAGTAAATCCCGGGTCTCATTTAGATAGTTCGACTTGATCGCCGTCAGTTCGGCCTCCCGATACAGGCCTTCGGCCTTTTTCGCGTAGCGCTGCGCTGACTTGAGGTTGTCATCCTCCAGGCGCATTGCGCCGTCAGTAAAGGCTTCTTCCGCCTCCTGCCATAGTTCTCGTGCGTAGCTTTCGGCCTCTGCGTTATCGGCGTCAGCCCGTGCCTGTAGCGCAGTGGCCAGGGTGAAATCGGCTACCTTTGTCGCTTTCAGCGCGTTCCTGAAATCGACTACCGCGTCGGCAAGTTCTTCGCGAATGCGGTCAATACCCTTGCCTCGTTCCAGCAATTCTTCTGCGCGGCGGTAGTGTTCCGCGGCGGAACGGTAGCTTTTCGGTGCCAGCAGTGATGCCCGCGCCTGGTCTGCCGCCGCAAGTGCTTCCCCGGCCTCTGCAAATAATGTTGCGCGCAGTTGATCTGCACTCGTGTCGGCGCTGGCGGCAGCGCAGTTCAAGGCTACTGCGACAGCCAGGAACAGGTTAAGAAAAGGCCGTACGATGGGCATGACTAATGGCTCCCGGAATGATTAGTTTGCGTTGTGATTAAATCACTGCAACGTATCACTGAAGTCTCGGCATGTATAGGGTGTGCGGCATAACAGTCGTTAAAATCTGTTGCGGATGTAACTTTTTTCGCGCCTCGGTGTAGCTATTATTGAGCGATTTTGATCTATCAGCAGAGGTGACACCCCTTCGCCGCTAGCCGCCATATCTCACCGATTCAGCGATCCACTGCTCAGAAACCTTGTCAGTACAGTGCGAATTGCCGATTTGGTTTCTCGCCGGATCTTGCACGCTGTACGGAATTTTTCTCCTGCGGCTATAGCGACGGCTATCCCCTTAGTTGGAAAATCCCGTACACCGCACAATCTCTCTGCGATAATTCCAAAAATCGGTGAGATATGGCGGCTAACGGGAGTCGATTATCACCCGGATACGGAGTGGAGGTGTTTTCCCGCCGAAAGCTACCTTGTTGGATTGTCCGCGTACTTATAGCCGGAAGTTCTCGCCCAGGTAGACTTCCCTCACAAAGGGGTCATTGACGATCCTGGCACTGTTTCCTTCGGCGATGATGCGCCCCTCGCAAACAATATAGGCTTTATCGCAGATTGCCAGGGTATCACGAACATTATGGTCCGTAATCAGTACTCCGATGCCTCGCTGTTTAAGTTGCAGGACAATGTGCTTGAGAGCGGCTACTGAAATA
>CAMYKE010000052.1:8608-13929 GCA_947258895.1 uncultured Pseudomonadales bacterium
CCAGGATCGCCATGATATTGTCTTCGACGCTGAGGCTGCGAAACACCGACGCTTCCTGCGGGAGGTAACCGATACCCTTGCGGCCGCGGAAATAGGTTGGCTCGTGGGTCAACTCGACACCGTCGAGACGAATGTGGCCGCTGTCAGGTTCGATGAGGCCCTCGACCATGTAGAAACAGGTCGTCTTGCCACAGCCGTTTGGCCCAAGGATGCCAACCACTTCGCCGCTTTTGACGCTGAAGGAGACATCCTCCACCACACGGCGTTGGTTGTAGCTCTTGGCGAGGTGCAGGGCTTCCAGAACTGGCATCGCAGGGAAAACATCCGAAGTTATGACCGGTGCTGCCAGTCAGGTGGGTAGACAATTGTGTATCGTATCGGTTCGGCGGGGCAGTGTGCTTCCAGCAAAGTGTGTGCGGGTCGTTTATGTATGCGGTGGCCCTGGATCACCAACAAGGGCCGGTCGCCGCTGGCGGCTGTCCCTGGTGTGCAACTGTTGCCGGCCCCGTTGGCCGGGGGTTGCCGGTGGCGGAAATCCGCTGACCAAATGCACCTCGCGCCGGGGAATGGGAATTGAAATAGTATGCCGTTCCAGCGCCCTTCCCAGTTCCTGGTAAGAGTTTGTCTTTACCTTGCCGATATACGATACCGCTTCGGGTTTGATTCATACCACCACCTAAAAATCCAGGCTGCTGTCGTCAAAGCCGGTCATCCAGAGGCTTGGTGGCCAATTGGGATCGCCTCCCGGGGTGCATTCGGCCGCATGCAGACGCCCATTTTGCAGCAACTTGAGTGTACATAACAGGCTTTATCGAAGCCAATTTTCATCGCTCGGCGGTAGCAATGGCGAGAGCCAGGCTGTGCGCAAATTTTTACCGAGCGGTTGTTGTGGAGCGGCTGGCAGCAATTTACTATTCTGCGCCGCTTGCCGAACACGCACTAGATGTAGGACACTAGTACACCGTCCACTTGATAATCGCGGAGTACTGGCATCCATGGAGAAAAAGGCGGACATCTTTAGCATCGGGGATACGCAAGTACACCCGGGCACATCGCAGTTGATCGAACTACCCGTTGCCACGCTGTATAGCCATACTCCGGTCTGCTTGCCCGTCCATATTATCAATGGCAAGCGGCCGGGCCCCACGCTATTTATCAGTGCGGCGGTGCATGGCGACGAACTCAATGGCGTAGAGATTATTCGCCGCTTGCTGCGCCAGAAATCGATCAACCGGCTGCGCGGCACTTTGGTCGCGATTCCCTTCGTTAACGAATTCGGATTGATCCAGCACTCGCGTTACCTGCCGGATCGGCGTGACCTCAACCGTTCCTTCCCCGGCTCGGAACGCGGCCCGCTGGCTTCACGGCTGGCCTGGGTATTCCTGAACCAGATTGTCAAGCAATGCGATTACGGTATCGATCTGCACACCGGGGCGATTCACCGTTCCAATCTGCCGCAAATCAGAGCCAACCTGGATGACCCGGCGACCTTCGCCATGGCGAAGAGTTTCGGGGTGCCGGTGTTGCTCAATTCGAATCTGCGGGACGGTTCACTGCGCGAGGCAGCGGATGGCCACGGTGTCACGGTGCTGCTCTATGAAGCCGGTGAAGCACTGCGGTTTAACGAGTTCTCGATTCGCGCGGGCATTTCGGGAATCATGAAGGTGATGCGCCATTTGAAGATGCTGGCGCCCACCAGAAAGAGCAAAGTTCCCCCGGTGGAGCCGTTCGTGGCGCGTTCCAGCAGTTGGGCCAGGGCCCCGCATAGCGGCGTGCTGCGGTGTTACAAGCAACTGGGCGACAGAGTCGAGAAGGACGAGGTGATCGGCAGTGTCTTTGACCCCTCCGATATGTTCATGCAAACCGAATTCGCGATGAAGTCCGGCTTCGCCGGGGTCGTCATAGGCAAGACCAATATTCCCCTGGTATATGAGGGCGACGCCGTGTTGCATATTGCACGCTTCGAGGACAGTACCGACGTCGCGGCCCAGTTGGATACATTCCAGCAAAATACCCTGACGTTATAAATCGTAACGGTCAAGCTGTGGATTGCCGGGCTTTCTTCACTTTTACTTTGGGGTAGAGGGAGTTCTCATTGAATTCGCCCAGGGTATACGACAGGCCTGGATCGACGACGAAGCGCTTGAGCAGGGACTGGCGGCCGATCAACATCCGAAAACCCATTTCGTCACGATTGCTCAGGGTCAACTCGGTCACGAAACGATAGCTGCCGAGGATCATCGTGGTACTGATGACATAGCGATCCTCTGCCGTGCCATTGGAGCTGGTTACCGTGCGTTCATCCGCCAGTTTGGCCTGGCATTTGATTTCCGGGTAACGGTGCCGCTTCAGGGGGTGAATGAAAAAGCGTATCCAGCGTTCGCCGGCCTGGTCAAACGGCTCGATGTTGAAGGCATGCAGGGAAGATGTCTTGGCACCGGTATCGATCTTTGCGGCAATGCCCGGTAGTTGCAGATCCGGCAGGCTGCACCACTCCCGCCAGCCGATGATCATTTTGGAGCGCATAGCGGTACGCTTGATGCTCACAGGTAGCCCATCAGCAGGGTGGCGATGCCAAGGAACGAGAAGAACCCGGCGACGTCGGTCACGGTGGTCAGGATGATGGATGAAGACTGGGCCGGATCCTGCCCCAGCCGTACCAGAGCGATTGGCACTACTGCGCCGGCAAATCCGGCGGCTACCATCGCCAGCACCATCGACATTGCGATGACCGCAACCAGCCCGAGCGAGCCACTCCAGAAATAAACGCCCAGGCCACAGGTTAGCGCAATGCTCAGGCCATTGAGAAAACCTACCCGCACCTCCTTGAACATGACGATCAGCCAGTGACGGATGGTAATTTCTCGCAATGCCAGGCCGCGCATAGTAACGGCGAGCGCCTGGGCGCCCGCGTTGCCAGACTGCCCGGCGACCACCGGTAACAGAATTGCCAGGGCCGTGAACTGGGCAATGGTGTTCTCAAACACACCCACTACTGCGGCCGCCAGAAAGGCAGTTAGCAGGTTAACCTGTAGCCATGGCATGCGCTTCTTCACCGCAAAAAACGGGCTGGATAGCGCCCGTTCCTCCCGGCTCACACCGACCATGGTCTGGATGTCCGCCGAGGTGCTTTCCTGGGCGGTTTGCATGAGGCTGGCATGGACGATGACCCCGAGCATTACGCCATTCATGTCGACCACCGGCAGGTCGAACAATGCGTATTTGGAAAAAATCTCCGCGACTTCCTCATCGCTGGCCGTCGCCTGCACCGTCGCCTTGACGGGTTGCGCCAGCGATTCGAGGGTGGCTTCCGGATCGGCCAACGCCAGATCCTGCAACAGTACCCGCGAGGTGATGCGTCCTTCGACATCCACCACAAACAGAGAGCGCATGGTCTTCATTTTGACGCTGCGCAGGGACTCGAGCGTCTCGTGCGCTGTCAGCGTGCCCCGGTAGCTGGCCACCCGCGTGTCCATCCGCCGCCCCGCGCAATTTTCCGGGTAGGACATCAAGCGGCCCAATTCCTGCTGGATGCCCGGCGCCAGCAGATCCAGGAGTTTTTGCTGTGTTTCCTCGTCCAGCTGCGACAAGATCCTGACCGCCTGGTCCGGGGCGATTTCGCTGAGAATTTGCGTTGCCAGTTGCTCCGGCAGGCCAACGGTTAGCGCCGCCGCGACCCGCGGTACCAGTTTGCTCCAAACCGGAATCAATACTTCCGCGGGTTGCTCCCTTACAATCGGGAGGAGCTCGTCCACCTCCATGGCTTCAAACTGCAAGGCCGCATCGGCGGGAAAGGTTTTCAGGAAATGCCGATTAAGATGTTCCTCGACTGTTGGCGTAGCTGTATCCACTAGCGTTCTCCTGCGGCTTTTTCATGGCTATAGGACGGCGATTTTGGTCGCACATGCTTATGATCCGGAACGACTCCCGAAATGACATGCAGCAAGCCGGTCAAGGCAACGTAAAATGCCCTGCCGATATGCCCCAACAACGAAAACTTGTGTTCCCCGCTGAGTGCCTCCGCGGATTTTGCGGTACCGGCGCGCAGCGCGCCATGAGTGAGCGCTCCGAGCATAATATTGTTGCGATCAATGACCGGTAGGGTGGGAAACTGGGTCCAGCCATCGTGATATTCCACTTCCCATAGCGTGGCCCGGGCCGGCAATGGTTCCACGTCGGTACTTAACAAATCCGAGAGTTGCCGTGTGCCCTCGCTGGTGAGCAGGTTTTGTATTTCGACCAGCCCCAGCAGACGGCGGCGCTCGTCGATGACGATGACCACGCCGCCAAGATGGCTTTTTTGCCTCCTGACCAGGTCGAGGCAATCCGCTACGGAACTATCCTTGGTGAAGCTGGGTATCGAGGTGTCCATCCAGGCGCCGACGGTGCTGACCGGGAAGGCGAGCTTGCGGGTGAAGCTCCGCGTAATCGTGTCGGGCATATGCTCGAGCACCGCATTGCGTTGCGCATCGGTCATGAGCCGCAACAGCGTTTCCGCCTCGGCGGACGGCAGTTCCCCTACGATATCCGCGGCCTGTTGCTCGGGCAGGAACGACAGCAGGCGGGCAGCGGGCCAGCTCGCCATATTACAGCGCAGCCGCCGATTTGGGGTGGCGCTTCAGGAAGGCAAGGCTCAGTACGCCGATATCACTCATGGGTGGTATCTTCCAGCAAGATCGATACGGCCTGTTCCTGGTACAGCTTCGCGGGAATCGAGGTGCGTCCCTCCGCGGTGTCGAGCACCAAGGTGGTCGCGGACATTTCCAGAACGGTGCCCTCGATCTCGCCAATGCGGACTTTCTGTCCCGGTTCAACGAGCTCTTTTATATAATGAGCGGCGATCAGGTTGCTTACCAGATCACGGGCGCCTATCCCGAACGCGATTGCGAAGCCGGTCAACAGGGCCGCCGTTGAGACGCCGAGGATGGTGGTCAGGAAGGTGACATCGACACCGATCTGGTCCATCCCGATGATCAGTGCCGTTACAAAGGTTATAGCCTGGGAGAGGCGGCTGATCAGGTGCGCCTCACCAAGCCTGGCGGAGTGGGCGGCAGCGAGCGTTGCATCGCGTACCAGGGAACTCAGGACGTAGCCGATAAATATGATGAGGCCCCCGGTCACGATCGCGGGCAGGTAGTCAACGATGCGCTCGAGCCATGCGGCCATCCCCGTGAGGCCGGCAATACGCAGCGCAGCAGTCGTGAACAGGAACAGCGTGATCCAGAACAGCACCCCCCCGACCAGCCGCGTTACGCCGCTTGAAAAGCGCATTACGGCACGGGTGCGCCCCGTCAATATCTTGTCCAGCCCCCGATTGGCCA
>CAMYKE010000052.1:13972-17292 GCA_947258895.1 uncultured Pseudomonadales bacterium
CTGCGTTATGATCTCGTTGAGCGTGGCCAGCAGGGTATCTTTTAGCTGCGTTGAAAACTCTGATGCGTCAGTCATATGCGTACTCCGCAATGGGTTGATCGCCCCGAAAATATGGCGGTTGCGCCAGGCGAGAACAGGCAGGGGTCGAGGCAAACGGTGTGGTGGCCAATTCCAGCTCCCAATTTGTAGACTGGCAGATTTTACCGCTAAAAGTACCTGTGCCGTTAGTTATAGTTACTGTGCGGCAGGAGATAACGTCGGCGCATCATAGCCTGTTCGGGATACGATGTCAGGAGCAACCACTAGCCGGCATCAGTCACCGTCGGCTCAGTAGTCGGGCGGTTGCCGCGGTAATTTTACCAGCAGTCGGCTTATCCCTTCGCGCACCCGCTGGCGACGTACCTCCGGTGATAATTTAAGGTCGACATTGGCCTGCAGGGCCCCGCGCCACAGGATTTTCTCTGTGCCAGGCTCCAGAATGGCTATTACGATAGTCCCCAATTCGTAGCGACGTTCGGCCTGGAAGGAGGGCGTTAACGAAAATCGCTGCAGTACCTCGCGGGCGGTCATTCCTTCGCCGAGCACCACTACCGCCACCAGGCCAAAGTCTGCCGTCTCTCGTTGTCGCGTAAAGCGGTGCTGGCTGGTGCTAAAATAGGATTCGATCTCCTGCTGCAGGAATGGGCGTACATCCTCGGGTTTGCCGCGGGCGTCGGCGTACAGGTAGACCAGGTCCGAATGCCAGTAAAAACCGGATTGCGGGGGCAGCCAAAACCCCGGCTGGCTGAAAGTTATCGCCACGGATTCGGATAACGCATGGCCGGAATTCAATGTGCAACCCGGATTCACCAGTACAGATAAACCAAGCGCCAACAGCGCAGTGCGCGGCCAGGAAGGCTTTCGCCAGGTCCGGTTCCGGGTAGTTATTTGCATGGCTCTTGCTCCTTCGGGTTTGGGGTTGGTTGTGCTCTCGACAGCACATCTGTTGTGATTGCATTGTTGGCCGCTTACTGACCAGCTCCAGTCGCTGCCGTATTCGAGCGGGTCAGTCGGCAATCGCTTCGGTGGTCGGAACCAGCGGCGCTGCCGGCTTTCTGTTCAATTCTCCGCTCGCCCTGCAGGCCTTGTAAAATTGCCGCGTTAGTCTGCGCAGTGTCGTCAGTTGCTTGAGCAGCTGCTGCATGGCCTCGGCGCTCAATTCCCGCTGCCGGGCATCGTCCACTATGAGTTGTCGTGAGTCGCGATAGCTGCGCTCAAACTGCAGCAGGCTTTGCTTGACGTCAGGGTTGGGGAAATGGGTGTCCATTTCGGTCGCACAGCTCGCTACTATTGCCATGCTGGCCGCTTCCAGCTTGCCGATCTCGGCCTGGAGAGGCGCGATGAGCTTTGCTTTTAGTTCAGCCAGACCGGCGGTCTCCTCGAGATAGTCCAGGCAACCTGACAAACGCAGGTTGATTTCAATCACGCGCTGGAACGCCACTGCGGTTTCGGCCGACATTTGCTGCTGCGAACATTGCACCACGTATTCATTGATCGCCAGTATCAGGCCGCGTAAATTGGCGATGTGTTCGCCTGCGAGCGGGTCGCCCGCCTGGAATTTCCTGAACACCAATTCGAATTCCTGCACCACCCGACGTTGATCCAGGAGCGCCGCGTTCAATGCCAGGTCGGGCACGGAGATGATATTGCTATCGAGGAATTGCGGTTTGATTACCTGTGCCTCGCTGTGGGTGAACAGGCGCAATAGCCAACGAGTCAGCCTGGGTTCGAGGGGGATCATCAGCACTACGCCCAGCAGGTTGAAAATAGTATGGAACAGTGCCAGTGACACGGCCGCGTTGGCATCGAGCTGCAGCGCATGCTGCAACCACTGCACCAGTGCCAGGAACGCGCCGAGCAATGCCAGCGCCACGGCGGCCGTAATGACATTGAAGATCACGTGCGCGACGGCCACCCGGCGGGCGTTTGCCGTCGCCTTGAGCACCGCGATGATGGCGGTAACGGTGGTGCCGACATTGGCGCCGATGACCGCCGCCGCGCCGGCGTCCAGCGGCAGGACCTTGGTCGCTACAGCGGTGAGCACGATGGCCATGGCGGCACTCGATGACTGCATCAGCGCGGTCAGGACCAACCCGATCAGGACCATGACCAGGGTGCCGAGCAGACCACCCGTGTACAGTTTTGACAGATCGACGACCTGGGCGGCGTCGGAGAATGCCGTTTGCAGCACCTGCAGCCCCAGGAATAACAGGCCCAAACCCGCCAGTGCGCCGCCGAGCGCCTTGTAGCGGGAACGGCTGCTGAACAGGTGAAACATCGCGCCGATACCAATCGCGGGCAGGGCGAGTACATCGATCTTGAATTTAAAGCCGATCAGGGCAACGATCCATGCGGTCATGGTGGTGCCGACATTGCTGCCAAAAATAATCCACAATGAACGCGACAGGTCGAGCAGCCCCGCATTGATAAAGCCGATTACCGATACGGTCACGGCGCTGGAGGACTGCACGATGGCGGTGAGGGAAAAGCCGGACAGGAAGGAGCGCAGGCGGGTGATGGTCCAGTGGGAAAGTATCTGGCGCAACGCCGAGCCGCCGGCCAGTTTCAGGCCTTCGGTCAGCAGCCACATACCGAGCAGGAATAACCCGAGACCACCTAATGATTGCGATACTATGCTCCAGGACGGCATGCTTGGTCCTTAATTACGCTACGACTTTTGTAGATCGCCGCTGTCACTTGCGGCCACTTGCCGGATCGGCAGCGGCGTGGTTTTGGAGCCGGCATAGAGTGACAGGTGCGGATAGGGAATCTCGATGCCGTGGCTGTCCAGCAGCGCCTTGATGGCGACCATCAGGTCGGCCTTGAGCTCCCGGAACAGCTCTCTCCTTGCCCAAACCGACAGTTGCAGGTCGACCGAAGAACTGCCGAAGCCGGTAACCATGCAAAAGGGTACGGGTTCCTCCAGGCAGCGAATCTCGCCATTGGCAAGCTCCAGCAACAGCTTGATCACGCGGTCCAGGTCTTCGCCGTAGGCGATACCGACGGTCAAGTCGATGCGCCGAATGGGAAACTTGGTGAGGTTCACGAACTGGGTCTTGATCAGCACCTCGTTGGGAATGCGCACATAGAGATTATCAAAGGTGCGCAGCTTGACCGACAGCAGGTCGATACTGATGACTTCCCCGGTATCGCCCTCGACGCGCAGCGCGTCCCCCACTTCGAAGGGCTTTTCTCCCAGCAGGAACAGCCCGCTGATCAGGTTGGACGCCGAAGTCTGCGATGCAAAACCCAGCGCAACCGTGAGAATGCCGGCGGCACCG
>CAMYKE010000053.1 GCA_947258895.1 uncultured Pseudomonadales bacterium
CTGGCGCCGGCGAACACGCCGCCTATCACGGCTCCAAACTCTCGACCAAACTCAAGGTGATGGGAATCGACCTGGCGTCCATGGGTATCATCGATCCGCAACGGGGGGAGGACGAGGTGATCCAGTTTTCCGAGCCGAAACGCGGTACCTATAAGAAGCTCATCGTACGCGATGGTCGCCTGAAGGGCGCCATCATGATGGGCGACCTGGGAAAGATCGCTTTCCTGCTGCAAGCCTTCGACCGCAATACGCCCCTGCCGGAGGAGCGACTTTCACTGCTATTTGACCTGGGCACGCCAAGCCAGGAAACGTCCTTCGAGGAGATGACCGATGAGGTGCAGATCTGTAACTGCAATGGCGTGACCAAGGCCGGTATCGGCGCCTCTGTTAGTGCCGGCTGCCGCTCCGGCAAAGCCGTCATGGATGCCACCCGCGCGGGAATGGGATGCGGATCCTGCAAGAGTCTGGTGAATGAACTGGTGGAATGGTTTTGCGGCGGCGAAGCGGAGGTGGATCCCGCCGTTCACTATTATGTGCCTGGCGTGGCGCTCAATAAACCGGACCTGGTCGCGGCGATCGAGGAGCATGGGCTCAAGTCCGTGTCCGCAGTGTTTGAGCAGCTGGCCGGGGGCCAGGAGGATCCGGGCAGCAAGCCCGGCCTGGCGTCGCTGCTCAATATCCTGTGGAAGGACGAGTATGAGGATGAGCGGGATGCCCGCTTTATCAATGACCGTGTGCACGGCAATATTCAGAAGGACGGGACTTTTTCCGTGGTGCCGGAAATGCCCGGCGGTATTACCAGCGCTGACCAGTTGCGCAGGATCGCCGATGTCGCCGACAAGTACCAGATCCCCCTGGTGAAGCTGACCGGCGGCCAACGCATCGACCTGCTGGGTATTCCCAAGCACCAGTTGCCCGACGTATGGAAGGACCTGGAGATGCCCGCGGGCTGGGCCTGGGGCAAGAGTTACCGCACCTGTAAAAGCTGTGTGGGTACTGACTTTTGCCGTTACGGGCTTGGCGACAGCATGGGCCTGGCGGAAAAGATTGAAGCGCGGTTTCGAGGCCTCGACAGCCCCGGCAAACTGAAACTGGCGACCACCGGGTGCCCGCGCAACTGCGCCGAAGCCTATGTCAAGGATGTGGGGGCGGTAGCAGTGGGTGACGGCAAGTGGGAGATCTATATCGGTGGCGCGGCGGGCTCCCACATTCGCAAGGGCGACCTGATGTGCACGGTCGACAGCGAGGATGAGGTGCTGCTGTATGCGGGGCGCTTTATCCAGTACTACCGGGAACGGGCGAAATACAAGGAGCGGACCCACAGCTTTATCGAGCGGATCGGCTTCGAGACAGTGCGCGCGGTCATCATGGACGACAGCGAACAGATAGCCGAGCAACTGGACCAGGCCATGCAAAAGTCCGTGGACGCGCTGGCCAAATCCCGGGACCCCTGGCTGGAAGCCACCTCACCCAAAACCGCGAACCAATTCTCCGACCTGATAGCCGTTGGTCAGGATTAACAGGGACACAGCACATGGCAAACAATAAAGAGCAGAATCTGGGCCGTCTCTCACAGGTACCTCCGGGTGAGGGTCGCGTATTCGTCATTGGCGGGGTTGAAATTGCGGTTTTTCACGACCGCCATGGCGGTGTCTATGCAGTTGAGCCCCGCTGCCCGCACGCCGGGGGACCATTGGCCGACGGGTTGGTAGGCGCGGGTACGGTGGTGTGCCCATTGCACGAACGCTGCTTTGACCTGGCCACTGGCGAAAGCAGCAATTCGGATTGCCGCATCCGTGTCTACCCGGCACGGCTCAACGACAAGCAGGAAATTTTGGTTTCGCTGGGCTAGCGTTGCTGCGCCCCGGCACCCTCCGCCGGTAAGGTCGTCGCAACCAGATAGTTTACTGGGGTTCATCCTGTAGTTGGCGGATAGCAAATTTTATATACAGTTCGGTACCCGACCATGACAAATACAAAAAGCTTCAATCTGTTGTCCTTCACGGGCAAGATGAAAATCCTGCATCTCTCCTGGATGGCGTTCTTTATTACTTTTCTGGTGTGGTTCAACCACGCCCCGCTGCTGCAGGCCCTCAAGGAAACGCTGGGGCTGAGGAGCGCCGAGATCAAGATGCTATTGACCCTCAACGTCGCGCTCACCATACCGGCGCGCATCATTATCGGCATGTTGACCGATAAATACGGGCCCCGGCTGATTTATTCTGCGCTGCTAATCGTCTGCTCGATTCCCTGTTTTATGTTCGCCCTGGCCGACACCTTCCTGCAGTTGGCACTGGCACGGTTTTTCCTCGGCTTTATCGGCGCCGGGTTTGTGATCGGCATTCGCATGGTGTCGGAATGGTTTCCGCACAATGAACTGGGCACCGCCGAGGGTGTCTACGGCGGCTGGGGTAATTTCGGTTCGGCGGCAGCCGCCTTCACGCTGCCGACAGTCGCCCTGTGGTTCGGCGGCGATGATGGCTGGCGCTACGCGGTAGGCGTCACCGGCGTGATGAGCCTGGCCTTCGGGTTTATCTATTACGCAAATGTCAGCGACACTCCCAAGGGGTCGACCTATTTTCGCCCCAAGAACCTCGGCGCACTGGAGGTTACCAGCAAGGGTGACTTGTGCGTGCTGGTGCTGATGAAGATTCCGATGTACGCGATCCTGGCGTTGCTGACCTATAACCTGTCCCCCGCCAAGATGGGCATGCTGGGGCAAATGGCGGCCAATATCGTCTGGATCGGCCTGGCAGCATTGTATTGTTACGATCTGTCGCATGTATGGAAAGTCAACCGGCACATCTTTGACAAGCCCGTCCCCGAAGTGCACCGCTACAAGTTCAAGCAGGTCGCGGTGCTCAACATCCTTTACTTCGCAACCTTTGGCTCCGAGCTCGCGGTGGTGTCCATGCTGCCCCTGTTTTTTGCCGAGACATTTAGTTTGACCCCGGTGGTTGCCGGGATGGTAGCCTCCGCCTACGCCTTTATGAACCTGATGTCCCGTCCCGGCGGCGGTTGGCTGTCGGACAAGTTTGGCCGTAAACCCACGCTGCTGATACTGACCGCGGGACTGGCGCTGGGTTACCTGGCGATGGCGGCAGTCGGCAGCAACTGGCCCCTGTGGCTGGCAGTGGTAGCCGCCATGGCCTGTTCCTTCTTCGTGCAAGCCGGCGAAGGTGCGGTGTTTGCCGTGGTGCCGTTAATCAAGCGGCGCCTGACGGGGCAAATTGCGGGCATGACCGGCGCTTATGGCAATGTCGGCGCAGTCACCTATTTGACCGTGCTCGCGCTGGTGGACTACAGTATATTCTTTTTCGTAATCGCGGGCACCGCGGTGCTGGGTTTCATTACGCTGTTGTTCATGGATGAACCCAAGGGACAGATGGCCGAGGTGAACGAGGACGGTACTGTCGAATTGATCGACGTGTCCTGATCCTGCCACCGACGCGCGATGCGGTTGGCTCGCCAGTACCGCCCGCCGCATGAAGCAATTGCACACGGTGACAAGCCAGTGACCTATAAAATCACCGCTAACAAAGTGGTCGAAATAGAGGGCGTTGTCCAGGATCCGACGGCGCTGGAAATCAGGTTTGGTGGTCACACCAGCGCCGGTATCAAGGCACATAACCAGGACGCTTTTGCCGCGTATCAGCCGGATTCATCGGCGCGCATGCTTAAGGGTGTGGTTGTTGCTATTGCCGATGGCGTCAGTTGCAGCGAGCGCAGCGCCGAAGCCAGCCAGGTTAGCGTCACCGACTTTATCAACGATTACTACAGTACTCCCGATACCTGGACCGTAAAGGAGTCCGCAGCGCGGGTACTCAATGCCCTTAACGATTGGCTGTACCAGCAAGGCATCCAGGGCAAGTCACTGCGCAGCGAGTTGGTCACAACCTTCAGTGGTATTGTCTTCAAATCCAATACAGCGCACATTTTCCAAGTCGGGGACAGCCGCATCTATCGCTGCCGCGGCGGTAATCTGGAGCAACTGACCCGCTCGCATTCCCGCACTGAAGCGGGTGACAAAGCCATCCTGACCCATGCGATGGGCATGGACATCCACCTCGAAGTAGATTACCTGAGCGACGAGCTCGAGGCGCAGGACCTGTACCTGCTCACCACCGATGGCGTGCATGATTTTCTGTCGGACGATGAGTTGAAGCTGCTGCTCCATCGAGACAGTGACTCACTGGAGTCCCTTGCACAACTGATCGTTAACAATGCGCTGAACCAAGGTAGCGACGATAACCTCAGCTGCCTTATAGTGCGGGTAGTGCATTTACCCGACGAGGATATCGACGAGGCCCACCGCAAACTGGCCCACTACGTAGTCCCCCCGGTGATGGAGCCTGGTATGTCTATCGACGGCTACCGCATTCTCGAGGTATTGCACAGCAGCTCCCGTAGCCACTTGTACCTGGTACAGGGGGAGGGAAATACCAACCGCCTGGTATTGAAGGCGCCATCGAGAAATTTTTCCGAGGACGACCAGCACCTGGAAGCTTTTATTCGCGAGCAATGGATCGGCAGGCGCATCAATCACCCCAACGTGATGTCGGTACACCGTCGTCCCGACCACACCCGGTTCCTGTACAACCTTTACGAGTATCTGCCAGCCCGGAACTTGCGCCAATGGATGCATGACAATCCTCGCCCCGCACTGGGCAGGGTACGCAATATTATTGAACAGATCGCGGCGGCCCTGCGAGCCTTCCAGCGATTGAGCATGGTGCACCGGGATCTGAAGCCGGAAAATGTACTGATTGACAAGGATGATAGAATCAAGCTTATCGATTTCGGTACGGTACAGGTAAGAGGGCTGGAGGAAATCCGGACCGCGTTGCACGAGACCTGCCCGGTAGGCTCGATGCACTACATCGCACCGGAATACCTGATGAGCGAGCAAGGCCTCTCTCGATCGGATATTTTTTCGCTGGGTGTGATCGCCTATGAAATGCTGTGCGATTGTCTTCCCTACAAGGGGCTGCTCTATAAAAACCAGGTTCCCAGCAACTATGGTCATTGGCAGTACCAGTCAATCAGCGATAAACGTGATGACCTGCCGCCTCGGGTAGACCTCGCGCTCAAGAGAGCCACTGCGCCAGCACCCAAGGACCGTTACCAGGCGCTGTCGGAGTTTCTGACCGATTTACGTGTACCTAACCAGCAGCTGTCCACCAGGGTAACGCATGTCACGCTGATGGAGCGCAATCCGCTGCTGTTTTGGCAAACACTGTGCGCAATCCTTTTTGCCTTGCTACTGTGGCAGCTGGCAGTCTGATTTGGAGCAGGTGGATAATAGCCGCATCGGAGGTCGAGCGTGATTGGTGACAGTTCGTGCGGCTGAATGCCGGTTTTTAAGGTGTTTGGCCTCAACTATCGTGGCTGATCCGCACATTTAAACCTGATGGCAAACCAGTAGTGTTGAGCCGATTGCCCGGCATCAATTTTAGCACCGGAATTAACATGCCAATGCGTTCGTCAGCACGCGATGAGGCAACCACTTTGGTCAAGCGGCAGAGCTGAAATTTTTACGAATCATTTTGTGATGACTGGTTGTTATCCTGAACAGCGCGATTGCTGGAGCTTCTGGCGCTCGTAGTACTTGCTCCCGGTTTCGCAGGGTGTGAACACGGATTTCAAGAGCACGGTGTCGATATCTATTGAAATTTATACCGCCATTTTCATCAAAATTTCTGCCGACACACTCACGATAAATAATTGATTTCAAATAAAATTTTGGTGTTGCGGGTGGGGCACGCTAGAATGCAAATTGCTGCCGATATTGAGGCAAATTTTGATGCACAGCAACTGTTACACTGGTTCCGGGCCTGATCACGGAGGGCGACATGGCGGTCACGACAATACGTAACGAAACCCCTATGCGGCTAACCCTGGTGAGTATTTCAGGGGACAAGATGCAGCTTTCGCCGCTCGAGGAAAAAGCCGTCGACGAGGATTCGAGCTTTGATTTTGACGACCTCGCGCGCGACGGTAAGATTGGCAAGGGCGAGCAAGCAACCAGCGGTTTCTCGGAAGACGTTGCCACCGTGTTGCTCGGCGGCGGTTTCTGGCTGGTCGTGATAGCAACCGTAATCGTCAATCGCGAGCCCTGGTTTGAGCTGTCTTCGCAAAGCTGGCCATGGTGGGTCTGGGGTACCGTATTCTTTATCCTCGTGCTGGCCGCGGGAATCATGATCATTCGCGGCACTAACTCGTTCTCGCTGGTTGCCCGCTGGACGATGCAGACCATCGCGTTGTCGGTGATTCTCGCCATTGGCCTCGGCCTTCCCGCCGCGACGATTTACTTTTTTGGCGGCGGTGCTGAACTGCTGCAACCCGCGACGCACGAACCCGCCAAACAGGCCGCCGAATCCCTGGCCACGACCCCATTCGAGGCCACGGCATCAACCGAGGTCACAACGCCGACCGAGGCAGCGGCGCCAGCCGAGATCAATACACCGACCGAAGCTACGTCGCCGACCGGGTCCGCGACCTCTCAGGCCGCAGCACAGTACACATCCCAACTCGCGCGCTACGGCCGCCTGATGCAACTGGCCCTGATCGCGATTGCTTCGCTGTTGCCGATCCTGCTATTTTTCCTGTTCGATCGGTACCAGCTCGGCACGCTGCGAAAACGACTCTACATCAACCTGTTCCGCCTGGACCCGGACCTCGCAACTATCGGAGAAATCCATGCGCGTTACGGATCGCAGATCGACGAAGCCTACGGCAGCCTGAATCAAAACCAGGGACGCCTCAGTCCCGGGTCGCGCTGGCCGGTACTGGTGTGCGCCCTGGTTATCACGCTTGGCTGGATCATGGCGCTGTCACCGATCGGCTACGAGTACAACCCGCAATCCGCGGCAGACGTCATGGCCAGCCTTGCACCGCAGCCCACCGCCCTGGTCTTCGGTTTTCTGGGCGTGTACTTTTACTCGCTACGACTGATCGCACTGCGCTATGCTCGCGGCGACCTCAAACCCAAGGCTTATACCCACATCATGGTTCGCGTCTTCATCGTCGCAGTGCTGAGCTGGGTCTGGGACGCCCTGGTACCGGGCAGCGGTCTCGAGGTTTTGATCCCCGCTTTCGTCTTCGGCATTCTGCCGGACGAATTTTTCGTCCTGCTCAAGGAAAAATACCGCGGGAAAATAAATGTCGACGCGGTGGCGCAGCCGCCCCTGTCACTAAACGAAATCGAAGGTATCGACCTGTACGATCTGGGACGCCTCGAAAGCGAGGGCATCGTCAATGTCGAAGGCCTGGCGCACCACGAGCTGATCGACCTGATTATCGAAACGCGCATCCCGGTGCCGAGGCTCGTGGACTGGGTCGATCAGGCGATCTTGTATTTGCACCTGATTGGCGGCGCCGACAGCAGCGCGAGGATCAAGCTGCGGGACTACGGCATTCGCACCGCAACCGACCTGATGCTTGCCTGGGAACAGGCGAAAGCGCGCCACGACGAGTCGCTTCAATCCCTCAGGACACTGCTCGGCAGCGAGGGGCATCTTTATCGTCTCGAGGTGATCCGGGATACGCTTTCCGATGACGAATGGATGAAAGAAGTCACCTGCTGGCGCAACGGACGACAGATCGTGGAAGCTGAACTGAATGCCATCCCCACCAGCGCCGAGGCGCTCG
>CAMYKE010000054.1 GCA_947258895.1 uncultured Pseudomonadales bacterium
TCGCTCAGATCGACCGGGTTGGTGCGACCGAAGCCGCCATAGAATCCGGGTGTGCCACCCGATCCCCAGCCGGTCTCGAGCGAAAACGCGCCACCGTCGCTCGGCGGCAGGTCGGCATTATTTGCGTTGATGCCACCGCCGCCTACGTCACCATTAAAGGCGAACCAGCCGTTGGCAAAGGGATCGCCGTGTTCCATATCATCGAACACGGTAAGCGAGGTAGACACGGGACCGCCGGAAGTAAAGGAAAACTGGTCGAAATCCACTTCGACGGCCGAGGGGTTGGCTCCCTGAACCCCGGCAATGACGATAACAATTTCATCGAGGTTGCCGTTGAAGGTGCCGTCACCGCCGGTGCCAATATTGGTAAAGCTGCTGAGGGGTGCACTGATCAACGTCCACTCATCGTCGAAGTTCGCACTGGTAAAAGGAGTTGCCAGCTGAACGGAATCCTCGGCTCCATCGGTCCAGCCGTTACCATCTGAATCTTCACGAAGGGTGATTTCCAGGGTATAGCCATCGGCGGTCGCGTCGCTCTGGTTGAGAACCCAGACGTTGAACCAGGGATCGGCAGGAGGGGTGACCTGGGTAGCATTGTCCAGATTTTTGAAACCGCCGCCGTAGAAACCGCTGGCTGTGCCCTCGCCACCCCAGCCGGTGCTGAAGTAGAAGCCGCCTTCCCGGGGCCGGTCAGAGGCCGGGCCGCCACCACCGCCGGCATTGTTTCCGCCAAAGAAACCCCAATCGGAGGTATCACCGTCCTCGAAGTCGTCGATGACGGTAGCCGGGAGTGTCGTGACAGCCCTTGCCGTCAATGTCGCCAGACAGAATACAAACAGTCCGATCAGGATACTGCCGGTGATGAATCGCGGTTGTCTGATGGTCAGCATTGCTTATTCCCCTTTATTTGATCGCAGCGGCTACTTCTTTTGAAATGCTGCCGGATACTCTTGCGGGGCGTGGCCGTGCGTTGTCGTTGCGTCCTGCATCGGGACCTGGCCCGCCGCCTCGTTATTGAAGATCGCTCACTCTGTTTGGCCTCCGGTGCGCCAGTGACCGGCAAACTTTGGCCGGGGTCTGACATTCGCGGTAGGTTGCGCTGCATTGTTGTCGCACTGCGTTGATGGGGCTGCGCGTTGTGGGCGATTTGATCCTCGTGGACACACTACCTTGGTTGCAGCGCAGGTTTAAGCGTTTTGCGGCAGGATGTGCAAAAAATGCGGCAGGATGTCCGATGCTTGCGGAGCAGGGGTTGCCCGGGGGAAGCATTTGACTGATACCCCCGGGCTGCGGGAGCACACCGGCGAGTGATCAAATCTGCGTCGACGCCGGCAACATGAAAATGGGGGCGGATTGGAGGTTGCCAGGCGCCTGTTATTCCAAATTCTGCGCTTTGCAGTATGTATCCAGAAATTCCTGATGACTGCCCAGCCGGGAAACCACGCTTTCGTGCGCGGTTTTGATATTTCCCAGCAAGGAATCCAGTTCGGCCTGTGACAGCATATCGACAATCGGATGATAGCCGCTGGGAAGGAGTCCTTGCCCGGTCATTACGCGCGACCAGGACCCATCGAAAAACAGCTCATGCCCCTCCCTGAATATTCTGCCGTTGCTCAGGAACAGTTCGATCCTGCGTGACAGTGATTCAGGCACTTCCATGGTACGACAATAGTTCCAGAACGGACTATCCGTTCGTTGGGTGACATGATAGTGCAGAATAATGAAATCCCTGATGTATTCTATTTCCGACTTTGACTGCAGGTTGTATTCGTCGATCTCGGTTTGATCCATGCCGTGCGCCGGAAACAGTTGCATCAGCCTCACTACAGCCGATTGCACCAGGTACAGGCTGGTCGATTCCAGGGGTTCCAGGAAGCCGCTTGCCAGGCCGAGAGTGACAACATTCTTGTTCCATTGTTTTAAGCGCCTGCCGGTCCTGAACGGAATCAGCCGCGGTTCCGTGATGGGCTCGCCATCGATATTATCCAGCAGCGTCTGGCGTGCCTCCTCATCCGAAAGGTAGGTGCTGCAATACACCAGGCCATTGCCGACGCGATGCTGCAACGGAATCTGCCATTGCCAGCCGGCCGGGTGAGCAATGGAACGGGTATAGGGTACCGGGGGGCGCATTGAGGTGGTCTGCACGGCAATCGCTCGATCGCAGGGCAACCAGTGGGTCCAGTCCTCATAGCCGGTATGTAATGCCTGCTCGATCAACAGTCCGCGAAACCCGCTGCAATCAATATACAGATCGCCCTGGATACTCTGCCCGGAGTCGAGGGTAAGCGACGCTATGGCACCGGTTTTCTCCTCCGTGCGCACCTCGACGACCTTACCCTCGATTCGCCTCACCCCGTAGTGCTCACTGAAGTTTCGCAAAAACCGGGCATACAGGCTCGCATCAAAATGATAGGCATAGTCGAGCCCGCCCTTGGGGTTGATCGTAAACTTGTTGGCTTGCGCCACGTGCTGATGCAGCGAAAAATCGCCCAGGTCCGATGGCTTACCCTGTTGCACGGACTTCAGCCAGAAATGATGAAAACTGCAGGCCCAGCAATCCTTGCCAATGATGCCGAACGGGTGCAGATACTTGTCCCCGATTTCCCCCCAGTTTTCAAACTCGATACCTAACTTGAAGGTCGCCTGCGAGCAGCGCATAAAATCGCTCTCTTTAATACCGAGCAGGGTATGAAACGAGGCAAGCAGTGGAATGGTAGCCTCGCCCACGCCAACGGTGCCAATCACGTCGGACTCGACCAGGCAGATATCGAGATTCTTGCCCATCAACTTGCCAAGCGCCGCCGCGGCCATCCAGCCGGCCGTGCCACCACCGACAATAACCACTTTATCCACATTATTACTCTTCACCGCTGTACCTCACTTCTTCTGATATATCGCTCGCTGAGCATACTTCGGTCTATCGATTTAGTTGCTTCAACAGCAACGCCCGTAATTTTCTTGCTGCCAACTCGTCAATGGGCGCCAGCACACCACGCGCTTGTGGCGGAATATGCTGTGTCGTGTGCTCATCGGCATTAAATACGTAGAAATTGAAAATATCCTGCCAGACTTTACGCTGCGTCTCAGGCAAATCCCGAATACTCAACAACGCGTGATTCAGGGCATGCAATGGCGATCCCATGTACGCCGGGGACGAAAGCCACCAATAATTGACCAGCATATTGAAATTGTCCAGGCCTTCCACATGGTGCCACCACATACTCGGAATAAATATGGCATCTCCCGGCTCCAGCTCTGCCACCTGCGCCTGTTGCAGCGCCTCGTGAAATTTGGGATGGCGGTCAAAATCCGGATTGTGAAAATCGACCAGGCTTATGGCCTGCCCCGCGGGCGTGAAGTCCACCGGGCCGACGTAAAGATTCTCGAGCTGGTCGGGAGGAAACAGCGTAAAGCGCCTCCGGCCGGCGGCGACGCAGGCGATGTTGTCGGTAAAATCGTAATGCGCAGCGATTCGCGTCTGGTTGCCGATCCAGATTTGTCCAGAATGACGTCGAATTGGGCTTGCTGTTGCCGGAAATTAAGGCCCGTCATTTCCTCATTGTAAAAAATGCGTCCACCAATTTCGGGAGGGCCGACCGATACACTCACCGGAGCTCCCTGATAGAAACGGCGAAGATAACTGTCTGCGGCGGCGTTCGACTGTTTCGCTGCTTGTACGGCAGGCCACTCGGCAACCAGCCCTTTTAAAACCAGCGGTTCTGCCGAACTAAGCACGTGCTCTGGCAAACTATCCGCTTTGCACCCGGTTACTTCTCTAACAGACTTGTCAATATTCAGCATGACCGAGAAAGCCTTTGATTGTGCGCTACAGGCGCTGGTTTTTCTTTTCAATTAGAATTTTCAGATTTTCCAGGGAGGCGATGATCATATAGATGTGTTCCAGGTAACCCCTGGCATGCAAACCGGCTATCACATCCCCGCTCGATTCCCGAAGCTTGTCTTCATTGACCGTATAGCACCCGGTTAACTGGATTTTTGAGTGATCATTTAACTCTACCTTCAAGGTGAAGGGCTCCAGCAGTTGACAGTCAAGCAATGCCTCGGCAAATCCTTTATTGTACTCGTGGCCCTCATAAATCGCCCGGAGCACCGAGCTGATGTGTTCCAGATAGGGGCTATTTCCGCCATGCGCAAGAAACACACTCTCTCCTTCAGTCTGGCTGACTCTTGGGTTGTCCATATCGATATGAATCGATGGGCTGCTTAGCTCAGTACTATCGCGAAACCCGATCAAAAATGGCTGGCGCACTATTGTCAGGGGAATATAGCGCGCATTCCAGCGGTCGCTATCCAGAAACAAATTTTCGCCCTCGACAAGGCCGAACAGCGCAATGGGTTCAAATTGACCCGTGCTGGTATTCTTGCGGAAAACTATCGGGTATTCAGACTGTGCCTGACGAAATTCGATAGGGTATATGCCTGTAGAACTGACATTATCACCGTAACGTGCCGAGCGCTCGGTAATGATTTTCAGGTCTTTGTGGGTAATGTTATCTAGTAAAACATGCGCGGCCATTTCGACTCCTGAAAAATAGTTCGAAGTTCAACACAAGAAAATGATCGCTCCCCTTATATTTTCGGCAGCCCATATTGTTTGATCTTGTTGATTAACTCACGGTTGGATGGCAGCGCCGCTAGCAGCTGTCTGGTTCTCTCCATATTCTCCCGGAATAGTTTATTTGCCTGTTCATCACTTTCCGATTTCCTGGTAGTGCCCCTGGGTTCTGTAACAAACCCCATACCATACAGCACATACTGATAACTGGCCGAAGGAAATACTTCATCGACCTGGGTAAAGTCATTGTGCCAGGGATAGTGGTGCCGCCACAGTGCCACCAACTCCTGCAAACTGTCAGGAATCGTAGAGGCTTGACAATTATCAGCCCAAAAATCCGAATCCGTACGCCGGGTCAGGATGTAATGCAACTTCAGAAAATCGATTACACGATCCCAGCGGTAACGGAACTTGTCATTAAACCGTTCAGCTACGATTGCCATGGTCTCCCGACTTGCAGGCAGTTGTTCGCTGATCATTGCCGCCGACAGTTCGACCAGCGCTAAAGCGGATGCTTCCAGTGGCTCAAGAAAACCCGCGGCCATGCCTACCGCCACGCAGTTCCTGTGCCAGAACTTTTGCCGATGGCCCGGATTAAAGGAAATTCTGCGCACGCCAGGCGAATTTGCTTTATTTCCCAATGACGGTTCAATGTAGGCCCGCAGCGCCGCTTCCGCCTGGTCGTCGGAGGTATGCGCGCTCGAATAAACATGCCCGACGCCACGCCTGGAAGACAAGCCTATATCCCAGATCCAGCCCGCCGCCTGCGCGGTTCCAATGGTCTGCGAAGCGATGGGGCTATCCTCGTTGGCATAGGGAACTTGCACCGCCAACGCACGATCAATGAACAAAGTGTCCGCTCTGCTGACAAAAGGCACTTCATAATGCTGGCCCAGCAGCAACGATCTAAACCCACTACAATCAATAAACAGGTCGCCTGCTATGTCGCCGTGCTCTTTACTGCTGACCGACGCAATATCGCCATTGGGGTCGGAGTTTACGCCGGTGACATGGTCCAGGATATGTTTGACACCCAGCTTTTCGGTACAGTGTTTTAGTAGCAACTGCGCGAACTTTCCCGCATCAAGGTGATACGCGTAGTTGGCTACAGCGGCATATTCCGGGGTCGTAATCTGCTTTGGTGCGAACCCTTTTTCACACAGAGCGCCCTGAAAACAGACCGCATCAGCAAAGGCTACGCGATCTCGTAGTGGCTGCCAATTGGCCACCAGGTTGGTCTCGTTATAGCCCTGCGGCAAGGTAAAGGGGTGGTAATAATAGTCCTTCTCGCCCCCCGTAACCCAGCCTGAAAACTTTGATCCCTGTTTAAAAGACGCATCACATTCGCGAATAAAATCCGTCTCCGAGATGCCAATTTTATGCAGTGTAGTGCGCATGGTCGGCCAGGTTCCTTCGCCGACGCCGATTGGATTAACATCCGGAGATTCGACCAGGATCACCTCGATACCCGACGGCAATTTGGCCTGATGCTCTGCGGCCAGGACGCCGGCGGTCAGCCATCCGGCCGAGCCGCCGCCAACGACGACCACCGTCTTAACCTGTTTGTGCATGCCAACAACACCCGGAAACGTATATTCGGTCCAGTGTAAAGTAAAGAAAGCCGTCACAGCAACAAGGCTGTGACGGCCTGGATAACGCGTTTACGATTTTGCGAGCCGTGTGCTAGAACGAGTATCTGGCACCAATGTTATATCGTGCACCGAACTGATTGGCTTCCTTGAACTGGTTCGAATAGCGGTTAAAGATTCGTTGCGATTCGTCGGTGATATTGAGCGCTTCGACAAACAGGGTCAAGCCTTCAACCATTGGCAAATCGTAACTCGCGGTCGCATCCAACTGAGCGAATTCTTCAGTGTATTGCGGCGCATTGTCTGCACTATTGGTACCCGACAGGAACTCGTCACGCCAATTGTAGGCGAGCCGCGCCTGCAGGCCATTCTTGTCGTAGAACCCGACCAGGTTAGCCGAATCACTCAGCCCCGGCAGTACAAACTGAAAACCGGAGACGCCATTGTCAACTTCAAGATCGCCATCAACAAAGGTGACATTCGCAGAAACTCCAAAGCCGGTGTCACCAAAAACATGCTGAACCGCGAATTCCCAGCCCCAAAATTCCGCTACTTCAGAGTTACTGGGCCTTGTGATATCCCAATTGATTAACGGGTCTTCATCCAATTGCGTAATCGCAGTGTCGACGGGCAGGCCCCGGTTGATATTGATCTGGGCAAAGATATTCTCGACGGTTAGCTGATCACCGGCGGCTGTAAGATCTGCCCTCGCCTGATCCGCCCGGGGTCCCTCAAAAACGTCCCTTAAGTTGCCAATGGTATCCTGTTCCGTTACGGAAACAATAAAGAGTTCAACCAGCTTTCTAAAAGCGCCGGCCGAAACGTAGCTCGCATCGTCGTAATACCACTCAACTGACAGGTCAATGGCATCGGAGGTATAGGGCTTTAACCCTGGATTACCCGATTGCGCGGTGCGCTGATTTAGCTGCGGGTTGCCTCTAACCGTGGTGGTACCTCGCAAACTAAGCAGATCGGAACGAGTTACGGATTTTCCAAAGGAGAAGCGCCCGACAATGTTTTCAGTTATGTCCACGCTGATGTCCAGGTGCGGCAGCCAAAGTTTATAGTCCTCACCCACATCGGTGAAATCTGCACCAGGTGTAAAATCGGTCACCCACTCGGTAGGACCCTGCCAGGTAACAGTCTGGGGCATACGCTCTAAACTGCTGGCAGAAACATCGGTTTCTTCATACCGCACGCCCGCCACTGCGGTGATCGCCATGCCGTTAAATTCACTTTCCAGATTAACCTGCAGGTAAGCGGAATCCGTTTGTTCTTCAATGGTGTGATCCGCGGTTATGCCACCAGCGCCGTCACCGATAAGGGGGTCAAAGGTCCACCCGAAGGCCTGCTCTGCCGCCCGCACGACGGGCTGAAACTGCCAGTCAAAATAGTACGGAACGTCGATATCGCCGGCGCCGCCGGAAAATTCACTGAGGATTCCGGAAATATCCTGGCGTTCAAAGAGAGAATTGTCATACAGATCCTGATTTCCTCCATACCAGCCCGCCTGCAGGTTTCCTGACTGGAAAGATCGTACGCGGTAAGTCATATCAGTTAGCGCGATACCGAAGTTGATGCTGGTCAACCCACCGCCGTCTGCATTTTCCCAAACGCCGTCCAATCGAAACTGGGTGATCTCGGATTCATTAATATTGTCGTTAGACTGGCCGAACAGGGAATCATAAGCGTCCGCAGTGGCTTCGCCGTTCACGATCCCCCTTGAAGCGGCATTAAACTCGATCAATTCGGTAGGGATCTCGTTACCCGGCTGGTTATCATAGGTTTTGTTGGCAATGGCATTGGCCGCGAGAACCAGGAAGCCGTTATCGTCACCGTTACCTTCCGACACGGCGTCAGAATCATGGATATCGAACGCCAGATTAAGGGTATCGGTCACCTGCCAATCAACGTTCAGACCCACTGAATTATTCTCGGTCACCAATTCACTGATTGTTTTGGTAGACGAAAAGTCGCCACCACTTTCGTTGACAAAAACAACGGTACCCCTCTCATCAACAATGGCTTCGTTGGTATTACCGCCTGGTGTAAACCAGATGCCAAAACCCGTTTGGTTGCTCTCCGTCTCCAACTCCGAATAGGTGTAATCCAGCGTTGCCGTTACGTTTTCATTTGGAGCCCATTGCAACACCAACTGCGCATTGTCTCGAGTGCGTTCAATGTCCTCCACATTGAAGCCAAAATTCTGCGGGTACCAAACGTTGCCATCCGGGTTGTTATTGGTGCCCTGCAGCGGCGTGCCGAAATTAGATTGATCAACATTTGGTATCCAGGAATCAATGCCGGCACCCTCAGCGCGACTATCACGCTCCTGGTGCGAAAAACTCAAGCCGACGCCAAACATATCATCTGCGAAGGTGTTACTCAGGATACCCGATATCTCCGGAGTGACGTCGTCACCTTTTTCGGTAGTTGAATCAATTACCGCTTTGACGCCAAAGGAGCCTTTTAACCCGGGATTCGTCAGCGGGCGTGCGGTTTTTATATTAATCGTCGAGCCAACCCCACCGCTGGGCATTTTGGCATTGGAAGTCTTGTATACTTCTACGCCACCAACGCCCTCCGACGCCAGATTGCCAAAATCAAAAGAGCGCGACGACTCTCCGCCTGCTTGCGAAGTCGGCATTTGGCGACCGTTCAGGAGCACCAGGTTAAATTCCGGGCCAAAGCCACGAACCGTCACCTTGGAACCTTCGTTATTGGCGCGATCTATCGATACCCCGGGAATACGTTGCAGGGATTCCGCCAGGTTGGTGTCAGGAAACTTACCGATGTCTTCTGCGGAGATGGCGTCAACAACGCCTTTGGCGTCACGTTTGATATCCATCGCACGCATCAGGCTGCCTCGGATACCGGTAACCACAACTTCTTCGGTTGCTGCTTGTGCTTTTGCTTCCGTCACGGCGGTTGCTGCGACCACCAATGCGATACTGCTGGATAATAGTTTTTGATTGAAGAACATCCGTAAAACCTCCCTCTTAGAGTTGTAATCTAACGAAGGCAGACAACATACACCTGCGCGCACTGTCGGCCCATCCGAGCATACTACTCGGTACACCGTATAAACCAATGCACTTGCGACCAACCGTACGGGCCCTGCGATGAACTGGACAAGCAGCATCCGGCGAGGCCAGGCCATTGCCAGCCAGCGGATCAAAAGGCGTTGGCCGCATTCCCCGCCAATGCAGCAGCGAAATGTCTGCGACGCAATGCTTGCTGGCGTTTTTCGGATCCCGGTCCTCTACAGTATGTCCAGGTTTGCTCTGATGCGTTTGTATGGTATTCGGGGCGGCCAGTGCGCGGCTTGCAACCCTTCCATCGCATGTCGCTACCCGTTGGTCGAAAATAAATTGTGAATCACCGGGTGGGCGCATAGCATGGCGGGACGCGGGGATCATTGTGAGCTCGATCAGTCTGGATGCAAGCGGCGATCGATAATAACAACGAACCCGGAATGACAGATTTTTCAGCACAATAATCGCCAGGAGCAACTTTTGCTACCGGCCGGGGTTGGCGCCACAAACCCCATACTTCGAATAAAAGCAGAACGAACGGGGGCTGGTGAGCTTGAGTCTTTTTCACCTGTTTACAGGGCTTCTACTTCGCATTAAGGCACAGGCTTTTGCCGACATTGGAGCCCGACACTCGGCAACCATGGAAATCGCCATTGAGCAATCGCCCGGGAAACTGACTCTCAAGGAAAAGATCGGCCGGTTGCAGCAGCGGGATGGTGATTCTCCCGCGTTTGAGTTTTAACCAGGATCCCGACGAGCAGGTTAGCGGAGAGCAACTACACAATGAAAAATGAGAAAGGTCATTCCATAGTCTACACCGTCTACGTCGCACTAATCGTGGCGTTGGGCGGATTTTTGATGGGTTTTGACGCTTCGGTGATCTCTGGTGTTGTCAAGTTCATCGAACCCGAATTTAATCTCAGCAAGATCGAGCTCGGCTGGTCGGTGGCCTCCCTGGCGCTCACCGCAACCCTGGCCATGATGGTGGCGGGACCGCTGAGCGACAGGATCGGCCGCAAGACGGTACTGTTGTATGCCGCGGTGCTGTTCTCCATTTCCGCGATTGGCTCGGCCCTGGCCCCGTCGTTTATCATGCTGGTACTTGCCCGGATGGTGGGTGGCCTGGGGGTCGGTGCGGCATTGATCATTGCGCCCATGTATATCGCGGAAATCGCCCCGCCTAAAATGCGCGGGCGCATGGTTTCGTTCAACCAGTTGAACATTGTGATCGGAATCTCGGTTGCGTTCTTCACCAACTACCTGATTTTGAAACTGGGTCAATCGGATTCCGGCTGGGCGCTGGCCATGAAGTTCGGGGAGTGGAACTGGCGCTGGATGCTGGGGCTGGAGACGCTGCCCGCGATATTGTACTTTTTCAGCCTGTTCGCCGTACCCGAGAGCCCCCGCTGGTTGATCATGAAAGGCAGGGAAGAGGAGGCGCTGGCGGTGCTGACCAAAGCCAGTGGCGAGGTACAGGCGAAGCAGGATCTGGCGGCAATCCATGCCAGCGCTGCCAGGGAAGAGAAACAGCAGAAAGTACCCTTCACGGACCTGTTCAAGCCATCGATGCGGCTGGTACTGTTGGTCGGCATTTCGGTGGCCGGGCTGCAGCAAATTACCGGTATCAATTCGGTATTCTTCTACGCGCCGATGATCTTTGAGCAGTCGGGCATCGGCACCGATGCTTCGTTCATGCAGGCG
>CAMYKE010000055.1 GCA_947258895.1 uncultured Pseudomonadales bacterium
AACGTAATGAAACGCAACTGAGCGAAACCGAGGTTTGGCTCAAGGAACTCCTTACCGAAAACGGCGGCAGTCTTGAGCGCAATAAAGTGTTTGCAGTGGCGGCAAACAGAGGTTTCAGCGAGAGAACGGTGCACCGGGCGCGTGAACGCATCGGCGTTTTGACAAAACAACGAGGCTATGGATCTGACAAACGATCGGTCTGGTCGCTGCCTGAAACACCCAATCTTACCAATCGTGCCAATTATGCCAAGTCTGAGGGGCCCCTGGAGGCTGGCAAGATTGGCACGATTGACAAAAATGAGAGAAATGACACAAATAACCTAGTTCCAGATCCCTGTGACTTATTTGATTCCGAAGGAGCGACTTGATGAAAAAAACAGGAACCACGATTGTACCCAGGCTCATACGTGTCCGGGATGCACCTGGATATTTGGGGATGGACCGTAACCGGTTTAATGGAGAGGTTCGTCCTTTTTTAACGGAAATCCCCATCGGCGATCAAGGGATCGCCTTCGACAGACTTGAATTGGACGCCTGGGTGGAGGATTATAAATCCCGCAATGGGCGTCGTCTGAAAGCCTCAAAACTGGAGGACGACGTATGCAACAGAGCACGAAGTCAACACGCAACAAAATGCCAGGATTACGCCAAAAAGGTTGTATCTGGCACATTGAAAAACGCTGCCGATATGCGCAAGGTGGATGGCTCAGGGAAAGCACGGGCACATCTTCGCGCATTGAGGCGGAACAAATCCTGATCCGCCGTCTAGCGGAACTGGAACAGGCAGCATCGAGGCGTGACGATGCGATCTTCACTTTCGAGCAAGCGGGATTGAGGTACCTGGAAGAGATTGCTCATAAAAGATCTGCGGATACAGTGGCGACACTGCTAGACAGGCTCTTTAACTTCATTGGAGAGAAGGCGCTCGCGATGGTCCATGATGGAAGTCTAAAGTCTTTTGTGGATTCTGAACGTGCGCGCGGTCTGGCACCAAAGTCGATTAATAATGCGATCGGTGTCGTGAGCGCGGTGTTAAACCGAGCGGCGCGTGTGTGGCGCACCGAAGAAGGCGTGCCGTGGTTGGCACAGGCTCCACCGAAGTTAACGCGATTATCGCTAATAGGTAAGCAGGCCAGAGCCTATCCGCTGTCATGGAAAGAGCAGGATAGACTATTCCGACTATTGCCAAGGTACTTGGCTGACGCGGCGCTGTTTGCAGTAAATACCGGTTGCCGAGAAAGCGAAGTTTGTAAACTGAAATGGGATTGGGAAGTCAAGGTGCCGGCTCTGGAATCAAGCGTATTTGTGCTTCCGGAATCTGAAACCAAGACCGCGACGGAGCGAGTGATTGTGTTAAATCGTTTTGCTAAGCAGGTGATTGATTGCCGACGAGGAAAGCACGACGAGTTCGTATTTACCTACCGAGGCATTGGTATCAAAAGGTTACATAATACCTCGTGGAAGCGAGCCTGGCGGCAAGCGGAGCTACCAGTAGAGCCCGGCATTCTGAGAGGCGTACATAATCTTCGCCACACGTTTGGACGCAGGTTGCGAGGGGAGGGCATTCCCCTGGAAACTCGGAAGGCGCTTTTGGGTCATGCTGGCGGTGATATCACGACGCACTATTCAGCTGCTGAGCTCAAGGAACTGATAACAGCAGTAGAGTCCATCGCGAATCGAAATAGCACTAACTCGCCCACTCTCACACTTGTGAGCCGAAGGCAAACAAATGACTGTCGGAAAAGTGTCGGAAGTATTCAAGATAAGGGATGAGCTATTTAAGCTAACCCCTTGATTAAATGGCGCGCCCGGCAGGACTCGAACCTGCAACCCTCGGGTTCGAAGCCCGATACTCTATCCAGTTGAGCTACAGGCGCGCAAAGGAGGGGAGGGAGTTTACCAGATTCACCAAATCTGGAAACAGTTTAGTCTCTATTTCCGCAGAAAATTTTTGCCGGTGGGGTGCCGGTTGCAACCGGGCTCGGCTGAATCATTTCGCGGTTGGGTAGTCTGATACTACTGGGTGGCCAGCGGCGCCATCGACCCTGTAACAACTACTTAGAATAAAGGGGATGTGATGCGTATTTCTTTTCCGGCATTTACTGCGATGCATTGTGCGGTACTGATAATGGTTGCGGCCGCGATAGTCGTGCTGCCCGGTCACGCGGAGCCAACGTTGAAGGCGGCGACCACGAAACAGGTGGCGGCCGAAGCTGCGGAACACCTGGGCCGAGCCCCGGCTGGCGTGGGTCTGACTCCCGGTGATGCGATCGCCGACTTTGCAATAAAAACCTTCGAGGGCGCTCCGACAAGCTTCAATGCCTTGTTGGAGGATGCGCCATTGCTGGTGATTTTTTACCGAGGCGGCTGGTGTCCGTACTGTAATTTTCAGGTCCGCGAGTTGACGCTCGGCTACCCAGGCTTCAGGAAGCGTGGGGTGATGCCCGTGTTGATTAGTGTTGACAAGGCTGGCGGTGCAGACATCGTGCAGAAAACCTACGAGATTCCATTCCCGGTGCTGAGCGATCCTCAATTAGCTGCCTTGACGGAGTTTAATGTCAGGCACGAGATGGCCGAGGAAGAGTATCTGCGGCTACAAGGCTATGGAATCGACCTCGAGGACTGGGCGGGTGAGGGTCATCATGTTATTGCCAGGTCCTCGGCCTTCCTCGTTGACCAGGCCGGCATCGTCAAGTGGGCGCACGTGTCCGAAGATTACAAGGTGCGGCCGTCCACCGAGCAGTTGTTTGCCGTGATCGACCGGCTGCGAAGCCGCGGAGATATTTGAGCCGGCGATTTCGACACGGTGCCCAGGAAGGATACCAACCGACGGGGAAGCGCATCCCTCAGGCGTGATTCACTACCAGCATGTCGCTACGCAGCCATTTGATTACCTCTTCGGCGGTATTGCCAATCAACTTGCCCGCGACGCCCTCGCGGCCAACGCTGCCTATTACCAGGCAACCAGGCTTGAGCTTGCTGCTGATGCTGAGAATTTCCCCGGCCGGTTCACCGGCGGCGCGGTGAATGTTGTCCGGTGTAATGCCAAAAGGTTTCACCAGTCTGGTTGCCCTGGGAAGAAACTCTTCGCGGGCGCGTTTGGCGTACGTGGAAATATCAACAAGATCGAATTCCTTTAGCAGCTTTGGCACATGAATAACGAAGCAGCACGCCAGTTCGGCGTTGAAGGTATCTGCGATCAATCGTCCCGCCTCGAGCAGGTGCAGGTTGAGCTGCTGTTTCTCCGGTTGGGAGGTTTCGATATCAATGGCGACCAGCACCCGACGTTTTGTTTTCCATGGTTTTTCCGATACCAGATAGACCGGCGCCGGGGATTCCCGCATCAAGTGGAAGTCGGTGGAGGTGTAGGTCAGCGTCTCGCTGCGATGCCCGGTCTTGATCAGCAGGTCATAGGGCTGGTCTGAGGCGCGCTGCGTGATCCATTCATGGATATTGTGCTCCCACACTACCTCGGCGGATACTTCACGCGCCTCGAGTTGCGGGAATTTCGCCCGTAAAGTGGCGATCGCTTCCAGCAGATGGGTTTCCCGTTTTTGAACGATTAGCTGTTTGACATCTTTGGTATCCATGTCTCCGCGCGCCGCGAGCCCGCCTAAATTGGCATGGCAGAAGCTGACAATATCGAGATTAGCGCCACTGGCGTCGGCGAACTCGAAGCCCTTATTCAGCGCCGACAACTGTTTGTCTTCCTGGTCCGCAATTACTAGTATATTTTGCATTGTCGCTCCTCGGTCGTCCTGGGTGAAGCACTTGTCCTGTTCGATTGTTGGCGCGCACCCGGGTCATGTCGCCCTGGGTAACCAACGGTTCTGGGGTAGTTGCTATCTTACCGCGGACAGACCGTTTATCTCGGTCGTGCCTTTCGGCAATTTCGCCATTGCCGTCCGGCATGCGTCGCCGGAGGCACTGGTCGTTGTAAACCACCCTGCGTCATTCCTGGATGCTGCGGGCAAGAAGGGTAGTCAGGCCAAACAACTTCTTACCCTGAACCTTGTATACGCTAGTGTTGCTCTGTATCCGGGTTAACCGGGTTCCTGCCGCAGAACAGACCGGCTGAGTGGCTTTCAAAATACCTTTCAATCAAGTGTAGATTATTCATTTGGCCGGTGATTGATCCATATCAAACCTGTGTGACTCGCCGCTTGCGTGGCCTTGCTGGTTGTTGAAAAATGACTCGGCGGGAGGAGGTTTGTGCCTGGCTGTGATTTGGTGCGCCAGGCCTTTACAACCCCTGGAGTGGTGAGCTAGCCTGCGTGCGTCACTGGTACAGCATCGATTTGGAGTCACAGCCATGGTTACAGGCAATTTTCAGCAGTCACAAACATACCGGGGTGCAGGTCGACCACGTTGCGATCTGCCCACCGGTGCGGGTCTCATCACGATAGTCAATTGCGTTGCACCTGGGTCCCGTGCGCGGATTTCGTTTTCTCCCGGGCCAACAGAGCGGTGACGAGGAGGCGGACTACGATGGCGACCATACTGCCGTTTAAAAAACCCGTTTCGGGTTCGGCAACGCGACACAAGGCGACGCCGAAGGGGCTATGCCAGCATGGGCATCACAAGTGGAAAATCTGGCAGGACAAGCAGTTTGACGTGCGCGTTGGCAAGCTGGTCACGGTGTACTGCTGCCAACGGTGTGGCAAACAAAAGGTCAAGAGCCACTGATGCGGAGTTGGCAGAGGAGTCGCCTGCAAACTGGTACGCCATCCGGCGGTGCAACGGCTTTGCCAAAGGCGCTAGACCCTTATTGCCAGAACATCGCAGTTCGCCCCATGCAGGACCGCGTTTGCGGTGGAGCCAAGCAACAGTTGCACCCCGTGACGGCCGTGACTGCCAATTACTACCAGGTCGACGTCATTGTGGTCGGCGAATTCATGAATCGACATCTTGGGCACTCCATGCTCCAGGTGACATCGATCACTGGCGATCCCGTGTTTTGTTGCGGTTGCGGCTAGCTGTTCACTTGCTTGTCCGTGCATCTCATCCTGCACGCTACTCAACTCCAAGCCTCCGAAATTGCCCCCATAGGGCGGGGGTTGCTCGATCACATGCAGCAAACTGATGGCGGCGCCCTCCTTTTCGGCAAGTTGCAGTGCGCGTTCGATAAGCTTGTCGGATTCGTTTGAAAGGTCGATTGGCACGAGGATGTGCTTGTAAATGGTCATGCGAATACCTCCTACGTTAAGGCTATTCAATCCCGGCACAGAGATACGGGAGCTCGGCTCGCCAGGCTGGATGCACTGCTTGCGCACAGCCCTTTGGCAACCCCGGTCTGAATCAATCTGCCAGGGCAGCGTGGATAGCGGAGTAGCGCACGATCACCGGTCTCAGCCCGGTCAGCTGTTCACCTAATTGGACGCTGGCCTGCTGGGCTTCAGAAATCGATTTAAATACACCGCATACAATCCGATACAGCACTTTGCCATCTCTTTGGATAGTATAATATCCCTTGGGTCGTTCGATGGGAAATTTTTCAAAAAACCGGACGACCGATTCCGGGCTGCTTACGACCACCAACTGTAATGCGTAAGCGTCAGGATTTTGTTTTGCAAGCCAGTCTTCCCTATGCAGCGTTACGTCCGTAGCTGCGACCGACTCGGGTGCCGCGGCATCGGCAAGCGCGTGACCTTCGCTCGCGTCGGGTTCCGGTTCCGTCACCGCAGGAGGCAGTTTGGAAGCGGTCGCCACTGCCGGTGCGGCTATTGCGGGGGCCGGCTTTTTAGGGGCTAACTCTTCAGGAACCAACTTGGCCTGGGCCCTGGCGAATCCCTGGGCAGCGGCCTTCCGGTACCAGATTTTCGCTTGCTGAAGATCGACGGCGGTGCCGCGGCCCTTCTCATAGCATACCCCGAGGTTATATTGTGCCTCGACAACCCCTTGGGCAGCGGCCTTGCCGAAATGCTCAAAGGCGCGCTCATAGTCCCGGGTTACGCCATTGCCGGTGGCAAAAATAACGCCGAGGCTGTAATCGGCCGGCCCGTAGTCCTGCGCCGACGCCTTGTTCAACCACTTCATCGCCAAGGCTATATTTTTGGTGAACCCGGTACCGTTTACATACATCAGGGCGAGGCTGTATTGCGCTTCCACGTGACCACTTGCTGCGGACTTCAGCCACCAGCTCGCCGCCTTGTCATAATTAGTCGGTATGCCATCGCCATTAAAATATTTCAAGCCCAGTTCGTTCTGGATCACCGGGTCGCCCCGGAGGGCGGCCTTTTCGTACCAGTACATGGCCTTGTCGATGTTTCTGCCGACGCCGAGCCCGCGTTCATACAGCAACGAGATCGCCATCTGGGCTTGCTCCTCACCTTGCTCCGCCAGCGGCAGCAGCAGGGTAAACGCCTCATCGTAGCGTTTTTCTTCGTAGGCCCTGAACGCTTCGGAATAGGGGGTTTCGGCGGCGCTAGCCGGTAGCGCGATTAACAGCGCCATGAGCAGCATGGACAATTGCCATTGCACCGGAGCCGCCAGGCGGGCTGGGAGAATTTCAGGAAGTTGCTTGAGCTTGATCATGGTACGCGGGGTGGAGGGGTTCGTTGGGGCGTTTATAACATACTGTAGCAGTCTCTGGCACTACACCGATCGCTTCGTGGCGAACAAATTTTCGCTCCGCACCGCGGGAAGTCGCTGTCTCCGCATTCACACTACCCCCGCCTCGGACGGGATCGAGCCGACAGTGCTTCAGCGACGAACTTCATTGTCCCGGTAGTGGGGATCTGTCCAGCATTTGGGCAGCGCTTCTCCGGACGGGAATATGAGTCCGGCCTTGGCGAAGCGCTCGGCATCCTGGATCTCCTCGCCCCAGTGAAAGCGACCGATGACGTTGTCATGGTTGAGGTTAAACAGGTCGTTGAGGCTTAATATTTCCACCAGGTGGCCGGTAGCTTTGTCTTTCAGGAACATGGTGCAGTCCTCTTGCGCGTTAACTCAGCATTATTCTGAACCTAATTTGGTGGTGAGTAAAATGGCAAGAGGCGAGAAAGGGGAGGATTTGTGCAAGAAGTGGATGGAGAGAACGATGCGCTGCGTTATGAACTGCCGCGGCGATCCACTGCCAAAATGACTGAAGTCATACGCAGCACGGCAATCAAGATAAGCGAATGAGCCGAACAACGCAGGCAGCCAGCGCAGCAGACTGGCAAGACCATATCCAGCCCATGACCCGCCGGTTGCTGATCGGTGCGGGATTTTTACAGGGTCTTTTGGTCTATGTGCTGCTGGAACGGATACCGGGCAGCACGCCTTATTCGCTGCAGTTCATAATGTATTCCTTGCTGATCGCTGTGCCGTGGCTGCTGCTGGTTATCGCGGAAGATTTCCGGGACACCTGGTTATGGTATCTGGTCGCGGCGTACGGGCTGGTCCTTGCGGGAACTGCCGCCTATGCGGGCGACCAATGTACGCAGGTTAGTCCAGCCGGGTGCGATCCGGCAGTCATCTTGCCGTTTGCTGCGAGTCAGTTGCTCGTCTGGTGCCTGGTGACCTTTGTTTTCCGAACCCTGCTGGAGCAACGTACTGCTGGGTTAGCCTATCCATTGCT
>CAMYKE010000056.1:0-3789 GCA_947258895.1 uncultured Pseudomonadales bacterium
AACAGGTGGACGCGGACCTCATGCATATGCTGGACTTGGTACTCGCCAACTATCGGGCAGATCCCAGCAGGCTCTACCTGAGCGGCGCGAGCTACGGCGGATTTGGCACCTGGTACCTGGCCAGCCGACATCCGACCACCTTTGCCGCGATCAGTCCCGTCGTCGGCTGGGGCCACCCCGATTTCATGCCCCCAATTGCAGAGCACCGGATTCCCGTATGGACGTTTGCCGGTGGCCGCGATGCGACAGTAAAAATCGAGTATTTTTATGCAGGATTAAACAAACTGGAAGAGCTGGGTCACCCCGCTGTCCGCTTCACTATTCACGAGGACATGGGCCACGATGCCTGGAAACGCATCTATGCCGGCGACGATATCTACACCTGGCTTCTCAGCAACAGCCTCTGATGAACCATTCACCCGACCGGAGCCACGCGCATGTTGAACCAGGATCACCATCACCAGCCGCTACGGCACCAACTATTTCCCAACTGCTCGCGGTTGCCCGGCATCATCATGCTGCTGTGCGCTTTGCTCAGCTGCTCAAAACCTGATCAACCGCCCATGAACGTACTCAAAGATTCAAACCCGGTTAACCTCATCGTTGGCACCTACACGAATGGCGCCAGCCAGGGACTCTACCAACTGGAGTACGATCCGGTGAAAAGGTCTTTCGGCGCAACCCGGTTGTTGGCGGAGCTGGACAACCCTTCCTACGGCGCCAGCAGCGACGATCACAACATGCACTATTTCGTGGTCGAGGACAGGGCCGGGAAGCTGCAGGTATTCAATGGGAGCGCGGCCGATGCAACCCTGGCCGCGGTCAACAGCCATTCTACCCGGGGCATGCACCCGTGCTACGTGGCCCTGAGCCCGGATCAACGATATCTCGCGGTCGCCAACTACAGTTCCGGCAATGTCGCGATGTTTATGCTTGATGACGCCGGTCACCCGCAGGCCGGACCTGCACTCCTGCAGCATCGCGGCACGGGAGTGAATCCGCAGCGCCAGGAAGGTCCGCACGCTCATTGGGCCGAATGGAATCCCGCCGCCACGTTGCTGTACGTGGTGGATCTGGGCCTCGACCAGGTCATGGCCTACCCGTTCGACAGCGGCAGCGGCACGCTAGGCGACGGTTTCACGGCACTGCAAACCACGCCAGGCGCAGGTCCCCGGCACATGGTATTTCATCCCTCGCAGGAGCGAGCGTACTTGCTGAACGAGCTATCAAACGAAGTTATCTCCGCACAGATCATGGCCAACGGCCAATTGCTGCCACAACAAACGGTGAGCAGCTTGCCGGACGGCTTCGACGGCCCCAGCCAGGGCGCGCACATTGCCATAAATGGCAAGGGCACCCGCCTCTATGTTTCCAATCGCGGTCACGACAGCATCGCAGTATTTGCCGTAGCCGATGAGGGAACGCTGCAGCTGCTGCAACATATTGGCACCGGAGGGCATTGGCCAAGATTCTTCCTGTTACTCGACGATAGCAATTTGCTACTGGCCGCCAATGAGCGGTCCGACAACCTGGTAGCCTTTGCTATCGATGCGCAAGGCGTCCTCACCCAGGTAGGAGATCCCGCATCCATCCCCCGGCCTACCTACCTGGGGGTTTGGTCAGAGGGACCCTGATGTGGCGCCCTGTGTAACCGGCATTGCGGGTAAATCGCGGTTTCGCCCGCTCCGAGACACTCGGCCGCCGAAATAGCAGCCAGCTTTTTGTGTAACTATTTTGCTCGTTATGAGTCTATTTGCTTGGGAGAGCGATAGCAGTACGTGCGCGCAGCAACGCATTCCTCACCGCGGCGGCTCGATCGGCAAGGCCGGGTCGTTGTTGCCGCTCCAGGCCAACGACCAGCCTGTAACTACGCGGGCTGTCAATTCAGGAGGCGACACAGCATGAAGGAAAAAAGCAGGAAGGGTTCGATTCACTGGCTGCGGCGGCTGTTGCTCGCTGCCACTCTTGTTGCGACGCTGCCCGCATGGGCCGCCGCTCCGATCAACACCACCTTTTTTGGAAAGGTCGCCATCGAAGGCTACGATACAGTCGCCTACTTTGCCGAAAACCAGCCGGTCAAAGGTAGCAAGGACTTTGAATACGAATGGATGGGCGCCAAATGGCGCTTCAGCAGCGCACAAAACCTGGCAATGTTCAAAGCGAACCCCGAAAAGTTTGCCCCCCAGTACGGCGGCTATTGCGCGTATGCGGTTTCCCAAAATTCTACGGCAGGCATCGACCCCGCTCAGTTCACCATTCACGAAAACAAGCTCTACCTGAACTACAACAAGAAGATCCAGACCCGGTGGCTGGAGGATCGAGACACATATATTGAAACCGCAAACCGCAATTGGCCCGGTGTCCTGGATTGACCGGCCGCCGGCGCGCAACTCTGAGGATCGATAACAATGAACAAGTATATCCCCTGGGCTCTGGCAATTTTCATTGCCTTCGTGTTCCTGCAATCGCTATTTTTCAAATTCTCTGGTTCGGAAGAAACTGAAATCATCTTTACTACCATCGGCGAGTGGATGGCCGGTATCGGCCTGCTCAAGCCCATCGCCCGGCCGTTCATGGAGCATGGCGGCAACGTAGTTGGCAGTGTGGAACTGGTGGCAAGCGCGCTGGTGCTGATACCGCGTACCAGGGTCTGGGGCGCCTTGCTCGGCCTGGGGGTGATCTCCGGCGCCATTTTCTTCCATCTCTTTACACCGTTGGGCGTGGTGCGGGTGGTCGATGCAGCGGGGAACACCGACGGTGGCGCCCTGTTCTTTATGGCCTGTGGCGTTTGGGTGAGCTGTGCGATCCTGATTTACCTGGGCCGGGACCAGTTGCTCGGGCTGTTCAGGAGCGGCGTTGCCCGGGGCAGCGCATAACGCCGCATCAGCAGCCGGACCGGAACTGTTTTTCCCGCGATCAGGCTTTCGAAGCGGTCGGATTCGGGCGACTGGTCGACGCCTTGCGACTGAGCTGTCCTATCGACGCACGGAGCCCGGTTTGATTTGGCCACAGCCGGGCAATTCCTCGCCAAAGGACAGCCAGTACCGGTAGTGGGGAAATGCGGCGCCCAGCGCTTCAATCTCCTCGTGGCGGAGTTTGGTTTTGAGCGCGAGGACGTTAGCCCAGCGGTTATAGGCAATGCGGGTACGCGCTACGAGATCGTGGATACTCAGGCCCTCGACTTTCATTATTTCCCTGATACGATCAACTGCCATGCTGTAATCTGGATGATATTGGCCTGAATCAGGCATTGAAAACAATGCGGCCGGCCTGAAGCCGTTCTAAATCAAATAGATCTGATTCTGCTTTTACTTGGTAATAGTTACCGGTATAGTGCCCGGAGATGTTAGCGACAGAGTGCGCAATCATCGCCGCTTGATCCCAAAAATGCTTCAACATGCCATTTTGGGCATTAAAACATAATTTATCATGGATGACTCGAGTTTCAAGCTGGTTAAAACAATAAATTTTTCTGTCCTGCCCCCGCTGCTTACGCGCGAGCAATTTGGCGCTTATCTGGGCACCACCCCCGATACCGTAAGGGGCTGGATTCAAACCCATACGATCCCAACTGCCAAAATTGGCCGCCAAAGGCTGGTGAACCTGGCGTTGCTGGCGGAAGACCTCAAGAATGGCAAAACCGAGTTCAAACCCGGCGACTACCGAACCCATAATTCAGGTGGCGCCTAGCCCGCATCCGTCACCGATTGGCGTGTAAGATGACGCGTCGTTCGGTGCGCAGATTGCGCGAAAGGCGTGAAATGCATAGCCGTAGCTATGCGTAAGCGG
>CAMYKE010000056.1:3893-11385 GCA_947258895.1 uncultured Pseudomonadales bacterium
GATGCCAATCCCCTGGTCCGCCACCTGGCAGCGTATTTTACCTGCAGTCGCCACCAACCGCACCTGGACCTGCGTTTGTGCAGCGCTGTATTTGATTGCGTTAGTCAGCAAATTGGCCACCGCCCGCTCGAGCAGGTCACTGTGCCCCATTATCCAGGCGTCCTCCTCGCAATAGTCCTGCTGCAACTGGATGTTCTTTGCGGCCGCCGCGTGGTAAACCTGCGCCACAGCGTTTTCGACAACTGCGTGCATGTCCGTGGGCTCGAAGGCGATCATTTCAGTAGCCTCGGCCCGTGCCAACTGGAGAAAACTCTCCGCGAACCGCAAATTAGTGTTTGCGTAGCGTTCGATCGTATCCAGTAACTCCGGATCCTGCGCCTTTTGCTTATCGGCACGGGCACCCTCGATCAATGCCAGGATAGACACCAGTGGCGACCGCAGGTCATGGGAGAGAAAGTTGAGCGTCTCGGTGCGGGCCTGCTCGTATTCCTTGAGAACACTGATATCGGTGATGACAAACATGATCAAATGTTCGCGCGCCTCACTATTGAGCGCATGTACCTGGCATAACACATTCGTTCCCGAGGGCGCAATCGCCTCGCATTGCGCCGCCTTACCCCCGAGGTATACGGGTCGCAAAATATCCTCCCATTGATCACCCGCAACCGGTTGCAGTTGCGCGACCACATCAAAAATGTTGGTATCACCGGCGTCCTCGTTGCCATGTAACAGGCCACGAAATTGCAGGTTTTCAAACAGCAGCCGCCCGCTGCGGTCGGTGATGGCAATGCCGTCTGCCATACGCGACAGGCTGCGCTGCGCCAGGTGACTGATTTCTCGAAACCTGAGGTTTGCCCTTTTCAACCTGAGGATAGCGTCGGTCACCGCCTCTGGCGCCCTGGGGAGCGCCGGTTCCGGCGGCCTCTTGAAATTGCTGACCAGGCTGTCAAGGAGAAGATACGCGCGTGGATCTGCATCGGTGCCGCTTTGCCAGGTAAGCCGGATTTGGTAACCATCGCCATTGATCTGGATAGAAATAAAGGAGTCCGCACCTTGATGATGCCACTCATCCGCATCCGGCACTTCATTTTGCGGCCGGTTTTGCGAGACACCCCAACTGACCAGCTTCGCGCCATTGCACGACACCGACCACCCGCTCAGGGGCAAGATCCGGACCAGGAAATGCAATCCTGCGTAAATCTCATCGATGTCCTTGGGACGCTGTAAAAAGGAGCGCTCCCGGGACAGGTTACGCAATTCGCCGCGCAGGTAACGCAGCGCCTGCTGCAATCGACTGAGGCTCCACAGTAAATAGCTGAGCAGAAATGAGACACTCAGCACCGTCGGCGCTACCCAGGCGCCGGTATAGTATGGAGCCACCAGTGCGAGGCAATTTATACCGATAATTCCGCTCGCTACAAACACCATAAGCTGGCGTGGCGCCATAAAGGCGCAAATCAGCGCGATCAGGAAGGCGGCGCAGACATTGATCAGCAGTTGCCACTCGCTGGCCAGCGGACGGATGAAACCGCTTGACCGAAGTGCGTGGTAAATCGTCGCATTCAACTCCACGCCACTAAGCAACCCGACATCGGAGCTGGTCGGGGTCACCACGCGATCACCGAGACCGACGGCTGTGGCACCCACAAAGACAATCTTGTTATTGAGTATTGCGTCGGGAACCCGGCCCTGCAGAATCTCGTGGTAGGATACCGTTGGCAGGGCGTTGTCCCGGCCAAAGAACGGGATCAGGTTACGAAAATTGCGTCGCACCGCGAGCGGATCCTCCGGCTTCGCTGCAACCCGCTGTCCGGGCAGCGGCTCTGCGAGCGGATCGCCGACAAACTCCGCCAGGACGACACTCAAGTGTGGCCAATATGGCTCGCCAATTCCCTCTCGCAGGAACACCGCGCGACAGACTCCATCCGCATCGATCTCGTAGTGTGCATGACCCAAAGCGACGGCGGCGGCGCTGATACTCGGGATAGGCAACACCTCCAGCAATTGTCCGCGCCGCTGGAGTTGGCTGATATGGACGGGCAGTATCACATTGCCGGCACGCTCGATGGCCGCGGCCAGGACCGCGTCCACATCGTTTGCCGACGGCTGCGGGTCGGCAAACACGATATCCATCACGACCGCCTTAACCCCAGCCTGCGCCAGGGTATCGAGCAGCCGTGCATGCCACTCCCGCGACCAGGGCCAACGACCCAGTTCGCGAATACTGGCTTCATCAATAGCTACAATCAGGAGATCGTCCGGCGGCAAGCGCCGGGCAAGCCGCTGGCCCGCATCATAAAGCAACTGGTCCACCGGCAGCACCACCAGCGTGGTCGTCATTATTGCGCTTGCGAGCCCGACCAGCACGGCAATCTGAACGCGACGCGTTACAGCAAAAAATATTTTCCTGACCGCATCCGCCTCACGCATAGGCCTCCCTTGGCGGGGCCAGATCCTGACAGCCCACTATGGCGATTTTTACAACAGGATCAGGGTAACGAGAACGATATATCCGCCGATAATCCAGGCCGTATAATCCGTGTCCGGCTGCCACTCGATCGTGTTTCCAGGCTCACTGCGGTGCGCGTCGGCATAAAGCGCCGACACCCGCACATAAACAGGCGTCCGGGACTTGTAGGTGATAGCAGGGCTCACAGTCTGCCGCGTCGCGATTACCTCGGTAAAGTCCGGATCACCGGCAAATTCAACCAGGTAACCTTCGGCAGACGCGATCGCCGCCCAGTTCAATTGCATGGTAGTTCGTGAAAGTGCGGTCATGCTCGTCGGTGTCAGCTCTGGTATCGGCAGCGGCGTGATCACGCTCAAGGTTCGCTCGGCTTCCAGGCCCTGCAAGCCAATCTCGTCGACACCCCGCGCTCGCAGGCGATATTCGCCATCGGCGAGCGACTCGAAAACCAGTTCATGGCGCTCGACGCGCCGGGTTTCGATCAACCCGTCAGCATCCAACAGGTCAACCAGGTAATATTCTGCCCCGGGCAGAGCATCCCAGCCGACGCGAACAGGTACGGTGAGCGGGGCACCCGGATCACCCTGCCACGTCGGTGCCGGCAGCAACTCGCGGGGTGGAGGTATTGGCTTGCCCGCCTCATTGCGCACCCCGAAGCCCTCGTTTATGGTCTGCTCGGAGGCTGCGCTCGGGTCCGCCACCGCCACCGTTCCTGCGAGCACTTCACTGCGCATGACCGCGGAACTTTCGCTCGCGACCCGCACGCGGAACTCGGTGCCTCGAACTGCCGCAACGCCCGCCGGGGTTTTGATGTTGAAGCGTGTAGCTCCCGCGGGTTGGGGCGTCACCCTGTTGGTGGTCGATCCGCGCTTGAGAATCAGGAGTGTATCGACGAAGCGTTTGTGTCCCTTGCTTGAAATGCGGTCGAAGGTGACATCGCTGTCGGGGAGAATGACCATTTGCGAACCATCGCCAAATTCAACGCGAACGTTACCCTCTCCGGTTACGATTCGATCGCCCATGAAGATCCTGCGGTCCGCAGGTAGCGGCTGCAGCGAGACCCCGGCGGACGTGAGCCCGGCAACACCCGGAGTCAGGCCCGCTTTTTGCCACGGCAGCTTTGCGCCGATCGCGGCCGGGAGATACTTCACTTCACCACGCGAATAGACCACGAGCGCCGGCTGCGGTGCATTCTTAAGCCACGCATAGGGGATTTGAATTACGCTACCCGGCGCAATCACGTCACCTCTCGCTACCTTGTTGTACTCAGCCAGTTCGATATAGCACAAGCGTCGCTCGACGTAGGTTGAACAGATTTTCCAGAGGCTGTCGTCGTTGCGCACCGTATAGAACCAGTCCCGCGCCACCAGTTCGCTGCTGGATAGAGCGCCGAACAGCGCAACCAGCAGGGCAATATAGTGTACTGTCCTTGTTTTCATTGGCTTATTGTAATTTTTCCAGTCGATATCCATGTTGATAAATGGTCTTCAGGCAATACCCCATGTCCGGATTAATCCCGAGCTTGCGGCGAATGCGACTAATATGCACGTCCACCGTTCGGGTCGTGATGTCTGCACCCAGTCCCCACACCGCTTGCAACAGGTATTCCCGGGAGAGAATTTTCCCCAGGTTTGCGACGACGAAGGTGGCCAGTTCCATATCCTTGTTGGTCAGCTTTACCAGTTCACCATTTACACGCGCCTGGTGGCTCACCAGATTCAGCTCTATGGGCCCCAACGTGAGAACTTTGGTCGCCTGCTGGTCCACCCCCGCGCGCCGCAATAGCGCCTTGATTCGTGCCACTAACTCGGCACGCCGCAGCGGCTTGACCAGGTAATCATCCGCGCCGGCTTCGAGCGCAGCAACGATATCAGATTCGGCATCGCGTTGGGTTGTGAACAGCACCGGGGTGTCCAGGGTTAGCAGCTGCCTGATTTGCTGCAACACCTCAACTCCAGTGGTGTCCGGCAATTCCCAGTCGAGAATAACCGCGTCGCACGGCTGCCCCTTGAGCAGCCGGATAAATTCCAGGCCCGTGTCCGCAGCATGTACGCTATGCCCCTCGCTTTGTAGCCACTCGCAGACCATATCCGCTTGTGGCGCATCGTCTTCCAGTAATCCTATATTCAATCTTCTGTCCTCGCTATCCTGCGCAATCGATGCGGATGAAAAATCCGGTTAACGCCCGCCCAATAGGGAACCAAGCAGGCCGCGTGCAATACGTCTCCCGAGACCGCTTCCCAGGCTGCGTACCACACTTTTCATAAAAGCCTCACCGGCAGATTGCCTGGAACTCCTGCGGCGCGGTGCGTTGCTGCGCTGCCGCCGGGCAGTCTGATGCTGTTGTTCGCGGTGCTGCTCGGCCCGCTCCTGGTCCGCAACGCGCTGCGCCGCCCGCTCCTGCAACTTTTCGTGGGCAGACACCCGATCTACCGGCTGCCGATACTTTTCATACAGGGCGTCGCTGCTGATGATAGTCTGCTGTTTGGACTTTTCCAACGCCCCCATTCGCGAGGCGGGCGGCCGGATCAGGGTGCGCTGGACAACGGACGGTACACCCTTCTCCTGCAGCACCGACACCAGCGCTTCACCGACTCCCAGCTCACTGATCACCTGCTCCGTATCGAGATCAGGATTCGGCCGGAATGACTGTGCCGCGACCCTGACCGCCTTGCGTTCCCTGGGTGTGTAGGCGCGCAGTGCATGTTGCACCCGATTACCGAGCTGTGATAACACCGAATCGGGAATGTCAGCGGGGCTCTGGGATACAAAATAGATACCCACGCCCTTCGAACGAATCAAACGCACCACCTGCTCGATTTTCTCGAGAAACACTTTGGGTACGCCCTTGAACAGGAGGTGCGCCTCGTCGAAAAAAAACACCATCTTCGGCTTGTCCTGGTCACCAACCTCGGGAAGGTTTTCGAACAATTCCGCGAGCAGCCACAACAAAAAGGACGTGTAGCTACGGGGATGCTGGATCAACGTCTGAGCATTGAGAATATTTACCACGCCCTCACCTCGCTCATCACAACGCATCAGGTCTTCAAGCTGCAGCGCCGGCTCGCCGAAATAGGTATCGCCACCATCACGCTCGATCATCAGCAGGCGCCGCAGGATGGCATTGATGGAAGCCTTGGAGATAGTGCCATATTCGGCGCTCAACCCTTTGGTATTGGCGGAGAGATAGCTGAGGACCGTTTGCAGATCTTCCATATCCAGCATCAGCAGCCCTTCATCATCCGCAAATTCGAAGGCCAGCGTCAGGATGCTCTCTTGCGTTTCATTCAAGTCCATCAGGCGCGCCAGCAATTGCGGGCCCATCTCCGAAATCGTGGCTCGTACCGGGATGCCCCGGGTGCCAAACAGGTCCCAGAACGTAACCGGGCAACCGCGAAGCGCAAAATCCTCGATGCCGATACTTGAAACGCGTTCCTCGATTTTCGGATGGGGCGTACCGGGTACGCTCATTCCCGACAGGTCGCCTTTTACATCCGCCAGGAACACCGGTACGCCGGCAGCCGAAAATCCCTCCGCGAGAATCTGTATGGTGACGGTTTTACCGGTGCCGGTGGCACCGGCGATTAACCCGTGGCGATTGGCATATTTCAGATTCAACGACACCTGTTGCTGTGCGCCGCCAATCAGTATTCCGGTGGCCATAATCGTCTCCGAGTATTAACGTTTGTTAATTCAGCTCTCGCAATGGTCGTGTGCACGGTGTCCCGCAACTCCCCACATGAACCAAACGAGCAGGTCCCGCACCATTTTCCAGTTACCGGGCATTCGCGGCAAGCGCGCTTGCAGAAAACACCCTTTGACAAGCAACAAGGGGCTGCGCACCAGCCGGCGCCGGGATCGAGACCCTGGCACGCTGCCCGCCACTGCCAATGTACGCCAGTAGTTGCGATCGTTGGCTACGCAGCCCGGCAGGCATTGCCGTTTATCCGCTTTATTCCCTGGCTGATTACATTGCTTCCCTGGTTCACCGAAACTGGCGTGACCAGTACCAGCCCCACGGGTCTGCAACGTTAATAGTTGATCTTGCGCGGCAGGGCCTTGGCGGCCGTCACCCAACCGGCAACCTGGCTGGCAGAAGGCAGTTTTCTGACCAGGTTCTTTGCCTCATTAACCTCTGCCATCTTTGCATGCAGGTTCTCGGCATTACGCTGACCCAATTCCGGTACCGTGTCGACGCCGGCACACTCCAACAGATCCGCGTACTGGGCACCGATACCCTTCACTCGGGCAAGGTCAGCCCGATTCGCCCATTTCAAAATCAACGTCTGGGAAATACCGCTGTCCGCAATCACTTTTTTACGAGTTGCCGGAGTGGTGCATTGTTCCAGAAGTTGCTCCTGGGTGGAAATTCCAATCCCTGCCAGCTTGGTGGCATACGCCTTTCCGATTCCTTCTACTTCAACTATTCGTGTCATGATTTTTGCTCCATTTTCCAAGTTTGTTTGACGTTCTCAAGGCACGCCCACCACCACTCTGGCGAGTGCAATACCGAGGCTGACAATCTACCAGCTTTCCTCGCCGCCAAGTGTAAAAGTGTGTAAACAACAACACCCGCGACCGGGTAGAACAATCGGAATCCGCGAGGGCAACTTTTCGGCATCCTGTTAGCCATTAGCGTGGTCGACGCGGGCACATCGCAGCACCAGTTTACCAAGCTCGACCACCACCAGGACTACGAGCGCAAGGCTACAACACATACCCAACTCGAGCAACGTTAACGGCTGGGTTTTAAATATGGCATTTCCGATGGGCAGGTAGATCACCGCGAGTTGCAAGCCAACCGTCGCCACCACCGTGGCGATCAGGGGCCGGTTGCTGATCAAACCCAGGCTAAACAACGACCGGGTTTCGGAGCGAATAACCAGCACGTTAACTAACTGGGAGAAAGTCAGGACCGTAAACACGATGGTCTGCCAATTGTCCGAACCGCCATGGTAACTCCACGCCTGGGAGCCAACTGACAGGGCGCCGATCAACAGGCCGACCGACACCATATATTGCCAG
>CAMYKE010000057.1:0-1333 GCA_947258895.1 uncultured Pseudomonadales bacterium
ATTTCTAAATATAGATTTCCCATCTGGTGTTCCTCCCCACGCCGAGACCCAAGCCTTTAGGTCTCCTAACGAAGAGACTTCACGTACAAGCTCTGTACCAAACTGAGAGCGAACCTTCCCTGCATGCCCGTACCAGTGAGCTTCGAAACCGATACGAAACCCATAACCGGTGAGGTCTAAATCTGCGAAGCTGTCTTTCAAGCCGCATTGTTCTGGAAGAATTTCAACATGCTCCAAGATTTCTTCGCTGCTGATACCTTCTCGAAGAGTCACAAGGTTAGGATAAAAAGGAGGCATTCTTCCAGACGCGCACCATACATCGCTGTGCCATTTGCTGGAAACGTGATGGGAAGTGGCAACAAGTCGGCACCACTCTGCATTGTTCCTCACCGCGCTCTGAAGAAGTGTTTTAGACATCACGTCTGCTTTCTAGAGGCACATAACGCCTCGCGCATGGGCGTGAGAAGTGTAACGCAGCACGTCCAGCCCGGATGATTTTTAGCCGGGCATAATGGCGCGACTTGTTATGAGTAATTTTGCCGGTGCCCATAGATAAACAAACCCAAGGAACAAAGCACTATGTATATGCCCACAATGGGCATTGGAACAAATAGGCAGTATAGCCCTATAGCTGCAGACACCAAGTACAACATTCTAAAGGAGGCTAGGGACTGCCCTGAACGACGAACGGTAGCGGCGAAAAAGAAAAATGGAGAGAGCAGAAGGGGCACTACAGCGATTCCGAAGAGTTCAGGTGTTCTGTAATTTTCCCACACTTGCGCTGTGATGGAGATGCTACTTTCACAATCCAAGATGGCTCGGGTAATTAGAAAAACTACGCCTATTATCAAGATCCCATTGCACAAGAATCCGACTTTCTCGGTTAGGATTGAAGATCGATTACTCATAACGCCTGCATTAGCGGCTTGGTTGAACTGGCGACTTTTTTGTCGCGTAGCGCTAAAAAGGTGACAGTTTAACCAAGTCCATGCTAGATGCACTTGTCAACTCATAATTAAATGTTCAGAACCTGTAGTTAAAAACACCACTATTACAATTGCAATCATAAGTAAGATTGAAATTATTGCTCGTACAAGCGTTGATTTAGCAGACAGTTGCTTACCATCATGTAAAGCATTATCTACAAAATTTGCTTTGAATGAACGCTCAAAAATTTCTTTATTTGAAGTACCAAGTTTTAAAATTCCAATTCTTTTTACATACTTAAATATAGCCATCAAAAGTGCAAACATTGCCCATAGAACAGCTAAAGACAATACGATCATTCCAGATTTTATCATCATATCCATAAATTTAGACTCGGGCAGTTAAC
>CAMYKE010000057.1:1340-8798 GCA_947258895.1 uncultured Pseudomonadales bacterium
GGAGGGCCGTAGGCCCGGAGTAAACTTGGGCGACTTGTTATAGGGCACGATTTATCTGCTGGCCACCAGGCTTGATAACGGGGTCCTTGTCGTTGGCGCGGCGTTTCTTGTTGCTGGCATGCTTTGCTTCGTTCTTTCGGCCCCAGAAGGCCCCATTACCCTTCTTGGCACCAGAATGCTCGGTCTTTTTGGAACCCTCGCTCATATTCATTCACCTCAATTGCAACTTTTCAAGTCACAGTATGCTAGATATTGTGAAAGATCAAAGTGCACCATAACGCTGCCAGCAACGGACGAAGCACGCAGTGCTGCGGTCCGTTTGGCTGGCCTTGTTATATGTCATAGTTCCATGCCCTTTTTTCGCATGCCGCAACAAGCGCCGCTACCGTGATAGGTATTTTGCCCGCTGCAATATGCTCATCCGGATACTTTAGCTTGCGGAACAAATATATAGGCCCCTTGAAGCATGGCTCATTCCTAAAGTGCCTCATAAATTCAAACTCAGAAAAATTTACTTTATATCTTTCATGCAGCCTCTCAAGAAGTTCCCAAGCGTCATCTCCATCGACACCTAAATCATCAAGCAGCGTGCTATCAAGTGAAACTTGACTTTTTTGTCTACCGGATTCCTCGGCAACAATTTCAATCACATCGCTTTCTAGCTGTGTCATGACTTATAACGCCCAAAGCTGCGGTGCGAAGCATCCGCCAGCCTTTGCTTGTTAAAGCAGCGACACGCTGCCCGTGAAAGAAACTGCGATGCGGAGCGCAAGCGCAGCCGAACTTGCAGGAAAGATAACCCGCCAAACAAGAAAGAACCAGATGCTAGCATGGAGATTGGAAGGGCACACCAAAATGCGGAGTGCGATATCGATGTGGGCGGTATGAGCTTTCTTGTGGCACCTGGGGCACGAGCGAACGGTAGTGCTTTGCAGGGGGCTGCGATGCTTGCAACTATTTGTGTTTGAGCCACTTCCATATCAGATCCTTGCTCCAAACCTTATTTCCTTTACGCTCTTTAACGCCGCAAACAGGGGCGAACCACGAAGTGGGAAGTCCCCGACTGCTTTGCCTGGTTAAGGACGCGGCACACCGCCCCCGATAGAAACTGTGATGCGGAGCGCAAGCGCAGCCGAACCTGCAAGCAAGATAACCTGCCAAACACGAAAGTACTAGACGCTAGGGCGGTGGGAAGAGCACACCACAATGCGGAGTGCGATATAGATGCGGTCGGTATGAACTGCCTTGTGGCGCATGGGACGCTAGCGCACGGGAGTATCTTGCCGAGCGCAGCTGTAGTTGCAACTGTTTGTGTTTGAGCCACTTCCATATCAGATCCTTGCTCGAAATCTTGTTTCCTTTCCGCTCGTTAACGAGCCCGGCTAAAAGGCGCAGCGAAAGCTGCGTCCAGCGGAATGAAATGGAGCGGTTTTTCAGCCGTTTGTTAACTGCTGATACTACTGCCATTGCAACTTTAGATCGCGATGTGCTTGTGCGCAATCACGAAGATATAGATTAATTAAGCTTTGATAGGGTATGCCTTTTTCATCAGCCATACCTTTGAAATACTCAATAGTATCTTCGTCCAGGCGAATGGTAATTTGCTTCTTCAGTTTCTGAGCGTATGGATTCGGAGCAGACTTGGAAAAATCATAATGTTTACGCATGACGATACCCTTCGTAAATTTCACGTTCTTGGTTATCCGCTTTGCGTGCGGAAATAATGCGGATGGATTCGCTTATTCGGATGCAGTGACAAACCACCAATAGTCGGGAGTGAATGCTCGTACCCAAGAGAATGAATCTATCCTCATCATCGCCGTGATCGGGGTCAGAGATTAAGCGAGCAAACTGATCGGTAAAGACCGTTTTCGCCTCATCAAAGGAAACGCCATGCTTCTTATTATTCGAAGCATTCTTCTTCTCGTCCCATTCAAACGACAGATGATTCATAACGACAATATAACTACATTGTAATTATAGTCAAGTATGGAGGGTTTAGGCAGTTAACGCCCAAAGCAGCGGTCTGTCCGCTGCCTTTGTTTGTTAAGTGTTTCTGCTAAATACATAACTCAACAGTCCGCCCAGCGCCATAGCTATTCCTATGGGCAAAAAAAGTGCACTAAGCAATGAGAAACTACCCTCAAATGACTCACCAAAATTAGATTCGAGGTTTGAAATACCTATAGATAATGAGCCGATAAAAAAGTACGTATAAAATCCGTATTTAAAATCTTCTTTAGTTGCCTTACTCAAAAGGTACATGCCCAAAACGAATCCACACAATCCACCAAACCCTGCAACAAAACCAAGGTTTTCTATAGATGTTGGCTCCGCGAAATTTACACCTTCAGGTAGATTTGGCGAGCCTTGCAAAAACCCAGAAATTATCCCAGCAATTGCTCCTAGCCCTACTTGTTTCTTGATGTCCATACACTTAACGCCTTGCACACTGGAGAAGCACGCAGTGCTGAATCCGGTGCTGCAAATTGTTAAAGCAGCGGCTTGCCACTGTTGATAGGAACCGCGTTGCGGAGCGCAAGCGCAGCCGGACTGCAAAATTGGAAACTGGAGCGAACGCAACCAAACTAAAAGCAGGCATGGCCTTGGAGAGCGCGCGCCAAAATGCGGAGTGCGATATCGGTGCGGTCGGTACGAGCTTTCTTGTGGTACCAACGTAGTGAGCGAACGGTATTGCTTTGCCGAGCGCAACCGAACCCTCTGCTATTTTTGTTTGAGCCACCGCCATGTCTAATCCTAGCTCCAAATCCATTTTCTTTCCGCTCTTTAACATTTGTCTATCGAGCCGGCTCACTTTGTGACTTTTAGCGATTTTCGCTCGATATTTAACTTATTAATTTGGAGAGGAATTCTTTTGAAATGACAGATTCCCTTCTGCGTAAAGCGAGCTGGCTCGCTTGGCGAGATACGGGGTTCCCCGTATCTACTCTCGTGTTTATTGTAACCCTTTGAATTTATTCATGTCACTATTCTGGTCTGGCCAGAAACCGAGAGTCTGCCGGAAGAAAAGCGAGCCGCTGGCTTGATTTCCTCCTAATATACTGGTTATATATCCAGTATATTAGGTTGAGGGACCAACCATGTCGAGCACTTGAATCAGTTCGAGCCGAAATCAGACTTCGTGGCTATAGTATTCGAACGGAAAAATCGTATCTATCCTGGATTAGAAGATTTATTTACTTTATTGACAAACGACACCCCGCTGAGGTGGGCGCCGATGAAGTTAAAGCCTATCTTTCCTGGTTGGCCAATGAGCGGCACGTAGCCGTGAACACCCAAAAGGTCGCGTTGAATGCGCTGGTGTTTCTCTATCACAAAGTGCTACGCCGCGACCTGGGCGAATTGGGTTTTACACTCGCCAGCAGGCAGCGCTATATCCCAACCGTGCTTAACCCCAGTGAAGTAAGGGGAATTCTGGAGCAGCTCGACGGCACTAAGAAATTGGTTGTTGAACTGATGTATGGGAGCGGCCTGCGGGTATCCAAAGCGCTGAGGCTAAGGGTGCAGGATGTCGATCTGTGCAGATTCGCCTTAACGGTACGCTCCGGGAAAGGGAGAAAAGACCGGCAAACGCTGCTGAGTAAAAACCTGGAGCAGCCGTTATCCCTGGCGATTGATAATGCCATTGCTGTTCAGCAGGAGGATAATCTCCAGGGTGTCGGCAGTTCTTTGCCTGTGGGGCTTGGCAGAAAATATCCCAACGCTCACACCTCTACGGGCTGGGCATTTCTGTTCCCCTCGACCACCTGGTGTAGACATCCGGTTACTAAAATTCGTTGTCGGCATCATTTGCACCAAACTGTGATTCGCAAGGCCCTCAAGGTTGCTGTTGCGAAAGCTGGCATTACCAACAAACGGGTAAACTGCCATACGTTTCGCCACTCATTTGCGACCCGGCTACTTTCCACCGGTACGGACATCCGAACTGTACAGGAGCTACTGGGCCATAACGACGTCAAGACGACGCAGATATATACCCACGTGCTCGGCCAGCATTACGCAGGGACCAGAAGTCCTATGGATGATTTGTAGGCTGCTGCTGTAAGCTCACCTGTTCTCAAAATCGTAGCAACAGCGTAATCATTGAACAAAGCCCATTGAGCGATCTCGTCCTTTGTTGGCTGCCTGCGTTAAACCACGGAAATATTCAATACAAACAAGGTGTCGGGATTCATCAATACACATGAAAACTCACCCTGAAGTGTTCAAGTACTTCTGGCGGGGCCGGAATTTCCATGGCTACTAGCACAAACGCGATGATTGAGTATGATCCTGATGGGCATGATACGGACACCGGTGTACTCTCACTCCGATCCAGCGCGATTTCCGGACAATTATGGATGGTCGTCTCTCTGGCGCATCAACCAATCTGTCTAATACTTTAAAACCGCATTAATGAAATCAACCGTTTCCAAAGAGAAAAATACCGTTAGGTTTTAGACGGCGTTTCCGCAAATGGTTGATATAAACGCCGAATATAGAATTTTGTCTGTGCTGCTGCATCATGGGGGTGTGATTGCGGGTTTTATCCTTGGTTGCGGTCACGGTTTCGATTTAAACTGGTGTGGGTCGAAAAAACCGATGGTACGTTATTCCGGTCCTGTTAAACCACCGGATAATAATAGCTTGGGAAGCTTACTTTTCTATTTTCCTGCGGGGACAATGCGCAATGACGGCGGCACTGGATAAGACAATCAAGGCAGTGGGCAGGTTGTTATGCGAGCACCAGGTAAAGATGGCGACCGCGGAATCTTGCACCGGCGGCTGGGTCGCCCAGCAGGCAACCCGGTTTGCTGGCAGTTCGGACTGGTTCGACTGCGGTTTCGTTACCTATTCCAATGCCGCCAAGCAGAGCATGCTGTCGGTCAGGACCAGTACCCTTGACGCGCATGGCGCGGTCAGCGAGGAGGTGGTGCGTGAAATGGCGACGGGCGCCATCAGAAATTCCGCGGCCCGGATAGCGGTCGCCGTCAGCGGGGTCGCCGGACCCGGTGGTGGAACGCCGGACAAACCGGTGGGCCTGGTCTGGCTAGCCTGGGGGATCCAGCTGGATCCCTCTGGAGCGCTGCAAACCAGCACCCGGCGGTTCCGGTTTAACGGCACGCGTCACCGCATTCGGCGGCTCAGCGTCGATGCCGCATTCAACGGCCTGCTGGAGCACTTAAAAAAATCCGGATTGGGGGTAGGCGCTTGAAAAGAAGTGTGAAATAATACTGTTCATACATACAGTAAAAATAAATTGATGGTGCTGACAAATTGGTGCCGTCATGGCGGGGAAATCGACACGGTCACCCTGCAATTCCCCAGGCCTGCGGTAACCGGGGATACGCTAACCAGAGGGAAATGCTGTGCAGACGATCGTACCGCGTAAACTACATCACACGATATTACACGACAATACAGACGAAAAGAGGCGAACTAATGGACGATAACAAGCAACGGGCACTCGATATGGCGTTGTCGCAAATCGAGCGACAATTTGGCAAAGGATCTGTCATGCGAATGGGCGACCAGGAGAAGGTCGATATCCCCTCGATATCAACGGGTTCCCTGGCGCTGGATGTCGCATTGGGTATTGGCGGCCTGCCCAAGGGCCGTATTATTGAAATCTATGGCCCGGAATCGTCGGGCAAGACGACACTAACCCTGCAGGCTATCGCGGAAGCACAGAAGGCCGGTGGTACCGCGGCATTTATCGATGCGGAACATGCCCTCGACCCGGTCTACGCGGAAAAGATCGGCGTTAATGTCGATGACTTGTTGATGTCGCAGCCCGATACCGGAGAGCAAGCGCTGGAGATCGCGGACATGCTGGTGCGTTCCGGGGCGGTCGATATTCTGGTTATCGACTCGGTAGCCGCCCTGACGCCCAAGGCGGAGATCGAGGGAGATATGGGTGACTCCCATATGGGGCTGCAGGCGCGTCTGATGTCGCAGGCGCTGCGCAAGATTACCGGTAATGTAAAGCGTTCCAACTGTATGGTGATCTTTATTAACCAGATTCGTATGAAGATCGGTGTGATGTTCGGCAGTCCGGAAACTACCACCGGCGGCAATGCGCTCAAATTCTATGCTTCGGTGCGCCTTGATATCCGGCGTATTGGTGCAATCAAGGAAGGCGATGAAATCGTGGGTAACGAGACGCGCGTGAAGGTGGTCAAGAACAAGATGGCGCCGCCCTTCAAACAGGCGGAATTCCAGATTATTTACGGCCGGGGAATCTTCCATCTCGGCGAAGTGGTGGACCTTGGCGTCAAACAGGGACTGATTGTGAAATCCGGCGCCTGGTACAGCTACAAGGGCGACAAGATCGGCCAGGGCAAGGCCAATGCGGCGAAATTTTTGCAGGAGAATCCCGGTATAGCGGAAGAAATCGAGCAACAGATTCGCAGCCAGTTACTCGGTGATTCCACCCCACGCCTAAAGGCCGTTCCCGATGAAGCGGCAGCAGAAATCTGAGCGGCGTAGCCTGGATACGCCTGCCGATGTGCGATGTGCTGCAATGGATTTGCTGGCGCGTCGCGAGCATTCCCGGCTAGAGATAACGCGGAAATTGCGCACCAGCGTGGCGAACGCCGCCACCCTGGATAAGGTGCTTGACCGCCTGGTCGGGGAGGGGTTGTTGAGCGACGAACGATTCTGCGAGGCATTTATTCGTGCCCGGGCAGTGCGGGGTCGAGGCCCGCGGCTTATTGGTATGGAATTGCGCGAACGGGGAGTTGCAGAGGATATCGTTAACCGCTACCTGGATAGCGATGCCTGCATCTGGCTTGATAGTCTTGTGAATCTTATCGCACGAAAATATGGGCCGGTGCCGGATAGCGTCCCCTCCGCCGTGGCCCGCCAACAGCGATTCCTGCAGCAGCGGGGGTTCACCTATGAGCAAATCAGGCAAGCCCTGGATCGCCTCGCCGAAACCCGGTCGATGGTCTGTTAAATACGCCCGCCCGCTGTTTACTGTTATCACAATCTAGCGTACTCGAGAGGATCACCGTATGCATGTCAGCTTTCTGGGACTCGGCGTTATGGGATATTCGATGGCGGGGCATCTGGCACGAGGCGGCCACCGGGTTACCGTGTATAACCGTACCCGGCAGAAGGCGCTGGACTGGTCTGCACAATTTGCCGGTGAAGTTGCCGCATCACCGGCTGCCGCTGTCCGTGACGCCGAATTTGTATTTTCCTGTGTCGGTAATGATGATGATTTGCGTGCCGTGACCCTGGGGCCTGACGGCGCCTTTCAGGGCACAAAACCGGGCGCGGTATTCATCGATCATACGACCAGTTCGGCCCTGATCGCGCGAGAATTAAGCGAGCTTGCCGAGATCGGTGGTTTCGGTTTTCTGGATGCACCGGTATCGGGTGGCGAGGCCGGAGCGAAAGCTGGCCAGCTTTCGGTGATGGTCGGTGGCGACCAAGACCATTTCGACGCCGCCA
>CAMYKE010000057.1:8849-9564 GCA_947258895.1 uncultured Pseudomonadales bacterium
GTGGGTAGCGGCCAGCTAACGAAAATGGTCAACCAGATCTGCATTGCCGGATTATTGCAAGGGCTGGCGGAGGGATTGAATTTCGCGCAGCAGGTTGGGCTCGACGGTGAGGCCGTTGTGGCTGCCTTAGGCAAGGGTGCGGCGCAGTCGTGGCAAATGGATAATCGGTATCGGTCAATGCTGGCCGGAAAATTCGATTTCGGATTTGCTGTCGACTGGATGCGCAAGGACCTGGCTATCGTAAAACAAGAGGCCAGGGCACGCGACATTCCGCTGCCGGTCACTGAATTGGTGGACTCGTTCTACGCGGAAATTCAGGCCATGGGCGGCGGCCGTTGGGATACGTGCAGTCTGATTGGCCGCTTAGGCGCGTCGCAGTAGCTCGTATCGGGATCTTGATTCCGGTACGTGTACCTACCTCGTGCAATGCGAGACGGTTGCGTGTCAGGGCGACGGCAGGCTTGGCAGCCTGGACACCAATTGCTCGACCTCTTCGCGAGTTCCTATCGTTATGCGCACGAAATTGTCGATACGTGGTTTATTGAAATACCGCACCAGTATCCCCTGCTGCTTAAGGAATTGGTAAAGTTGCGCAGCCGCCATGGCGGGGTGGCTGACCAGCAGGAAATTCGCATTCGACGGCAGTACCCGAAATCCGCGCCGCGCCAGGGTGTCGGCCAGCCAGCTGCGAATAGCGATGATCTTGCTGCGGGTG
>CAMYKE010000058.1:0-14497 GCA_947258895.1 uncultured Pseudomonadales bacterium
CACGTACCCAAACTACCGCGCTGGGAGGCAGTTTCAAGGCGAAGCATAAAACGCGCGCCGAATTCCTGGCCTAGGAGCCGGTCGGACTTGGGATGAATCTACTGCGGAAAAGCCGGATTGGCCATATTTTGCACTCTTTCTCGTTAAATAGAATGACTATTCGCCTCAAACGAGCCCAAAATCTGCCTCAAACCGGACTTTCCCTCGCTACAAACACCCAAGTCCGACGGGCTCCTAGCGGCTGCATCGCAGATTTCGGCAACGCCGGGTGAAAGCTGTGAGCGCCCGGCATGCCTGAAAACCACACCGATGAAGCGAGAGGGTAGAGAACGAAGCCCATGCGTCACGGGTGCCGCCCAGGGACTTCCAATTAGCCGGACGGAAATCACATGCACATAGACCTCAGCCTGATTAGCCCCTCGGAAGTGTACTTCAATATCATCCAAACCCTGGTGCCAAGGCCAGTCGCCTGGGTGTTGTCGGAAAATGCCGGCGGCAGCCATAACCTGGCGCCGTTCTCCTATTTTAACGCGATCTCCAGTGACCCCCCGATGCTGATGATATCGGTGGGCAAAAAGCCGGACGGCAGCCCCAAGGACACCCATGTCAATATCGAAGCGCGTCGGGAATTCGTCGTGCACATTGCCCACCGCGAGATGCTGGAGGCGATGAACCAGAGCTCCGCTACATTGCCCGCAGAAGTTTCTGAACTGGACGCGTCCGGGCTGGATACGGTCCCGTTACCCGGGTCCCGGATACCGCGGATCGCCGGGACCCGGGTAGCCTTTGCCTGCGTGTGCCACGAGATCCACGAAATTGGCAATACCCCGCAGGCAATGATACTGGGCAAGATCAACGGAATTTACATCGCTGACGAAGTCACCAGCGTGGCTGCCAAGGGCCGACTCAAGGTGCATGCCGATCGCCTGAACCCGGTGGCGCGGCTCGGAGCGTCGGAGTACATGGCCTGCGGAGAAATTATTACCCTGGCGCGTCCGCGTTGAGGGTCACCGCAATCACGTAAACCACTCGCGTTTGGCGGCAACGACCGTAGCGCCGGGCGCGTGACGTGTCGGTCCGGATTGAAATTCCACGGGGATTGTTTCGTTGCGAAATCTGCGTATGATCTCTACATTCCCCCAAAACCTGGCTGCCTACGAAATGAACAAGTCGTCAGGCAGCATTGCGTTCCCTCGCACCCGGGACAGACATGTTTGCCTTCTTTGAGCGGTTGACCAACCCGTTTCCGCACCAGCATCCGTCGCAGCCACCGGCCACGCTGTTGGCGTTCTGTCGCTATTATTCCCGGGGCATGTGGCCTGCCCTGTTAGCGGTGTCGGTGTTGGCCGCTTCGATTGCAATCCTCGAGGTGTCGTTGTTCGGCTATCTCGGGAAACTGGTTGACTGGTTCGGCGAGGGGGACCGGGCGACATTCCTGAGTGAGGAGTCGGCTAGCCTGCTGTGGATGGGCCTCGTGGTCCTTGTCATATTGCCGTGCCTGGTGGTGTTGCAGTCGCTGATCAGCCACCAGACCCTGCTGGGAAACTACCCCATGCGGATCCGCTGGCAGGCGCATCGCTACCTGATTGGCCAGAGTCTCAGCTTTTTCCAGAATGAGTTCGCCGGCCGGATAGCTACCAAGGTCATGCAGACCGCACTCTCCGTGCGGGAGTCCGTGATGAAGCTGCTCGATATCCTGGTGTATGTGAGCGTGTACTTCCTGAGCATCGTGGTGCTGGTGTTCAGCGCGGACTGGCGCCTCAGCCTGCCACTACTAACCTGGTTTATCGTGTACCTCGTTATATTGAAAACGCTGGTACCCCGGCTCAAGAAAGTTTCGCAACAACAGGCCGACGCCCGCTCGCTGATGACCGGGCGCATTGTGGACAGCTATACCAACATCACCACGGTCAAACTGTTTTCCCACACCCGTCGCGAGTCCGAGTACGCAAAAGAGGGCATGCTGGGATTCCTGAAAACCGTGTATCCACAAATGCGCCTGGTCACAGTGCTGTATGGCTGCGTCTGGTTTAGCAACGCCCTGTTGGTATTCAGTGTCAGCGCCCTGTCGATCTATTTGTGGCTCCATGAACTGGTCACGCCGGGCGCCATCGCCGTCGCGATCGCCCTGTGCTTGCGCCTGAACGGCATGTCGCAATGGGTCATGTGGGAAGTGTCGTCGCTATTCGAAAACATCGGCACCGTGCAGGATGGTATCAACACCCTGTCGAACCCGGTAGATGTGCTGGACACTGCCGGTGCGAAGCAGCTACGAGTGACCGGTGGCGCGATCGAATTCCGGGACGTGCATTTTGGTTATCCAGGTCCCGACAACATTCCAATCGAGGTATTCAAGGGCCTCAACATCCGGATCAATGCGGGAGAGAAGGTTGGCCTGGTGGGGCGCTCCGGCGCCGGCAAATCAACCCTGGTGAACCTGTTGCTTCGTTTTTACGATGTCCAGTACGGCCAGATTCTCATCGATGGCCAGGATATCAGGGATGTATTGCAGGAGAGCCTGCGCGCCAATATCAGCATGGTTACCCAGGATACCTCGTTGCTACACCGCGCCGTCCGGGACAACATCCTGTACGGTCGACTGGATGCCTCGGAGGAGCAAATGATCAACGCTGCAAAACAGGCGGAAGCCCATGAATTTATCCAGAACTTGTCGGACCTGAAAGGGCGGATCGGCTATTCTGCCCATGTAGGGGAGCGCGGCGTCAAGCTCTCCGGTGGCCAGCGACAGCGCATCGCGATTGCGCGGGTCATGTTGAAGGACGCGCCGATCCTGATTCTGGACGAGGCGACATCGGCGCTGGATTCGGAGGTTGAAGTGGCAATCCAGCAGTGCCTGAACAAGATCATGGTCAATAAAACGGTGCTGGCCATCGCCCACCGGCTGTCCACCATCGCCCGCATGGACCGACTACTGGTGCTGGATGAAGGGAAGATCGTCGAATCCGGAACCCATGCCGAGCTACTCGCGCTGGACGGTATCTATGCGAAACTGTGGGCCCACCAGACCGGCGGATTTATTGGCCTTGAATAACCGCTGAGCGGGATTTCCTAAAGACCCTGCCTCGGCCCGCTATTGGTAAAGGGTGTGTGAAAACGTCATAAGCGCAGACCAGGAAAGGCTAAAATCAGCGAAAAAGCGCAGTTTGTGCGCGATAAATGAGCATTTTTGAGCCGATTTTAATGCAGATTAGTCAAGCGCAATAGTTTTCACACGGCCTCGATACCTACCAGACCAATTCCTGGCTAATCATTCATCAACAGGAGGTTCGATGCAATCAGGTACTCACATGGGTTATATCCACAGCTTTCGGGGCTTCGCGATACTCAATATCGCCGCCATCCATGCATTTGTCTATGCCATTCTCATCCCGCACGACTTTCAGCCGGAAACCATGCCCTGGTTATTTCATGTCAACGAAACCCTGTTTCATGACAGCACCATCTACTTCGCGCTGATCTCGGGAATATTGTACAGCGCGGTATTAAAACCCCGTGGCCTCGCGGCCTTTTATGGTCGCAAACTGCGTAACGTGCTGCTCCCCTACCTGTTTTGCACACTGCTGTTTTCTGTATTCATGCCTCCGAGTCCGGAATCAGGATTGTTTGCCCTTCGGCCCGATCTCGGCGCCTATTTTTCGGCCGTCGCCCATAATCTCGTCTGGGGAGAAGCGCAGTTTACCTACTGGTACATCCCGGTATTGTTCGCTCTGTTTGCCTTGACGCCGGTACTGGATCGGCTATGCGTCGACGATGCCAGATTGGCACCGTTAAAATGGCTGGTGCTCGCCCTGCCACTGGTATTTGCGCGGCCGGGATTCGATCCTTCTACGCCCATGCTGAATAGCGGCGTGTTTATCTATTTTACGGGCGCCTATACCGCGGGAATTGCGCTTGGCAGGAATATCGAGGGATACCTGGACCAGGTTGGCCGGCATCTATATAAAATAGTCGCTTTCGCGGTCGTCACCTCCGGCGCGCTGTGGTATCTGCAAGTGATCGGCTTTTCGCACCTGGGTTTTATCTATGCGACGGAGAGTCTCTATTACCTGCAAAAACTGGCCCTCGCGGTTTTGGTATTGTTTCTGTTGAGAAGCCTGGGAAGCCGCCAGCCTGCGGTACTGGGTTATTTTGCCGATGCCGCCTTCGCGATTTATTTTCTGCACGTCTTTTTCCTGGATCTGGCCACCGGCGCGCTCTGGTCGTTTTTGCATCTGCCGCAATGGCAGCCCGTAAGCATTTATCTTGCCGGCGTAGTCATGTTGGGCTTTTGTGTCGGCATGAGCATGGTGGTGGTCAGGAGTTCCCGGGCGGTCTTCGGCAAGCGCTCGCGGATGCTTTTCGGCTATTGAGCGCGCATGGGGCACAGTAGGAATGGAGAAGTGGCAGGGTTTGGAATAGTACGGCACCTTTGCTGGCTTCTCGTTCCTGCATGGGCCAGTATCTTCGAGAGCAGTTCTGCCGATGATTAGCATTCTATAAGGTCAAGCTCCTGGTCCGGATAGGCTGCCTTAAGTTGCTGTAAAATATGGTATTTTAGATTGACATTCGCCGCTGCTTCGACGCTGAACGCGGGCCAATCTGGACATCGAAGCGGTATAGAGTTAAGCTTGTAAGTCCGCACAGACTGCGTGCGAATGGAGGTGCCTTATGAAAGGCAAATCCGCGTTAGTTTTGGTGTTTCTTACAAGTTTCCTGGCATCCACAGCGTACGAAGCTTTCGCCTGCGGCGAAAGTCTGTACCGCGTTGGTCGTGGTGTAGCCTTCCGCGCCTACTCTGCGCCCGTGCCCGCAAATGTTATCGTATATACCCGCAGCGAAGCCGACAAGGCGTTTGCCAAGCGTCTCGCCGACGCCGGCCACAGCGTGCGAGTTGTAGAGAGCACGGCGGAAATGACGGGCGCGTTGGGCGAATCGCGCTTCGATGTCGTGATTGCGCCGCTGCAACAGATAACGGCGGTCGATTCCAATCCGGCTGCCACGAGCGGGGGGCCACGATTCCTGCCCGTTGTGAAACATGATTCCGCGGACGAGCGGATCGCGCGCCAACGCTATGGGCGGTCAGTCACGGCACGTGATAGTTTTAAAACATACCTCAAAGCGATTCACCGTTCACTTAAAGCAGCTTAGCCTGCGACCAGGAGAGCGGCGTGACTGTATGCAGGGATGCCCGGGAGCGTAACAATAAACGCATATACGGGGCGCGTCATCGCCCTGGGGGGCGGATATCTGCGCTGTGTTTGCTGATCCTCGCATCACTCCTCACGGCGGCCGGTATGGCCGGAGAGAGCGCCGGCCACGGCCAGGTGTCCATAGACTACCAGTACATTCATATTGACGGCTTCCGTAGCAGCGTTGGCACCGGCAATATCGGTACCACGGATACCCATGCCGTGAATCTCGAGGTGCACTATAGTCTGAACGATAAATGGTCGATCAGTGCGGGTATTCCCCTCATTACCAAGCGCTATAGGGGGGGGGTTCCCCACGATCCCGCTGCCATCAGCCCCGCCCCCGATGCGGAGTTCATCGATGATGGTGATTACCACACCGAGTTCCAGGATTGGCATTTCGGAGTCAGGTACCTGGCGCACTCCGGCCGCTTGTCCATCGAACCCTTCGCCGCGCTGGGCGTTCCCAGCCATGATTACCCCTTCTTCGCCCACGCCGCAGTCGGCCAGAACCTCTGGAAACTGGAGATCGGGGCATCCTTCACCTACCTGCCGCCGCTCTCGGACTTCTATATTCGCCTGGATCCCGGCTATGTGTTCGTCGAGGAAACGCTGGGCGTGAATATCGATCATTGGCGCATTCACACCGAGCTCGGTTATTACCTGCGCCAGAACCTGACCGTACGTGGCTTTGCCATCATCAAGGAAGGTAATGGGCTTGATTTTCCGGAGGATTTTCCGCCGCCGCGTAACGATGAGTTTTGGTATAACCACGACCGCATGGTGCGGCATAACTTTATCAACGCCGGGATTGGTCTGGACTGGGCAATTAATCGCGACTATGTAGTCTCATTCTCGGCAATGAAAATGGTCCATGCCGAACAGGTTCACAAGATGGACCGCGCCTTTACTCTGGGCGTTACTCGCGGGTTCTAACATCGAGCCCATGGGCATGGAGGGTATTGGGCAGGTTTTTCAGCAGTGCCGCCCGGCGTTTATCAATCCCGTCCAGCAGCGATTTGAAGCGCGGGGAATCCCTGTATGGAGCAAAACAGGGAGAGTCCTGGAGCAGGGGCAACCAGGGCAGGCGCGGACTGGTTGTGACTCCTGCCAAAGATTCCAGAACCCGCTCATGTTCCCCCAATACATGGCTTGCGCATGCTTTATAAATATATCCCCACCAGGTGGTGCCGCCGGTTTCCTGATGAATCTGCATATGTTTATATATCCACTTGGCCAGCCGTTGCGCCGGTTCGGTTTGCCCGGATAGATACAGGGCGTTCGCAAGTGTCGCCAGGGCCTCGATGGCGGGTGCGTCCCGGGTGTCAGCCAGCGCCCGTTCAGGCAGCCCGGCCAGCTTGAGCATCCGTACCGCCAGCTCATACTGCCCGGTCGCGTTATAGGCAAAGGCAAGCAAATACTTGTTGGTCAGGTCCTGGGGTTGGTCAATCATTAATTCCTCACCGAGAGAAATCATTTCTTCATAACGCCGCATGCGGAACAGCAGCCCCATGCCGGGTTTTGGTTCGATGAGCAGTGCGGAATTGAAATCACCCAGCACCGCATAGAGCTCCGCGAGTTGCCAGGTGTAGCGCTCCCGTTCGGGATCGGCGCGCTGGGCTTTTATGGCCCAGGCAATCGCGTCATCCACGCGCCCCATTAACTCGTAAAGCCGTGCCAGCAAGCTGTAGCCTTCGGCAGTGGGAAACATCGCCTCGACGCGCGCAGCGATCGCCGCGGTTTGCTCCGTTTGTCCCATCATGCCGTAGAAATTGCCCAGGTCGGCATGTCGCGACAGGGACAGCGGGTCGATGCTGAGCGCGCGCCGGTAATGGGTATCGCCCGTGTAGTAGTCCCACTGGTGCCAGATCCAGTACGCATAGTAGGCCAGCGCGTCGGCATTATAGGGATTAATTTCGATCGCACGCTGCCAGGCATCACCGCTGCCGGGCAGGCCTCGTAACCAGTAATACAGGCCCAGAGTGGTTTGTACCTCGCTTAAATCGGGATCAATTCCGAGTGCGGTAAAAATCGGGTCTTCTGCGGCATCGATGTCGCCACGGTAGAGCAATGCCCCGCCCAGGCGACTCAGCAGTTCGTGCGCGGAGACGTCTTCGCTAGTCGGCGACAACGATTCACCACTCGTTTCGACATCAGGCAGAATGTGTTTCACCACATCCTGCGCGATTTGCTGTGGTATCGCCAGCAGGTCCCGGGAGGTGCGGTCATAACTCTGCGACCAGCGCTGGAACCCCGTGTTGCCGTCGATAACCTGTATCGTGATACTGAGATTGTTGCCCTGGCGGCGCAGACTGCCTTCGACCAATGTGCCGACGCCCATTTGCAACGCCATCGCCTGTGCATCCCTGCCGCCCTCCCGGGCGGCGGCTGCAGAGCGTCGGGGTACGATGCGCAAACCCTTCACCCTCCCCAGTTGGTCCTGCAGTTCGTTGGCCAACCCGGCACTCAAATAATCATCCGCCGGATCCCCGCTCAGGTTGCTGAAGGGAAGGACGGCAATCGAGCTCGCCGGCAGCAGCGGTGCTTGCGGCTCGCCCCAATCGATCCGCGTGAGAAGGGTGACCAGGGAGGCGACAATTAACAGCAACCCGCCTATGGTCAACACGGGGTGGCGCTTTATCCAGGTCGCCCGGACTTCCGCAACACCCGGGTATTCACGAGTCACAGGCGGTAGTAGCCGGTATCCCTCGCCGCGAACCAGGCCTATGTAGCGCGGCGCGTGGGCATCGTCGCCAATCGCCTGGCGCAGCAATTTAATGCGTTGGGTGAGGGTCTCGGGAGAGACGACGCGGTCGGGCCAGACGCGCTCCATGAGTTCGTCCTGCGTCACCACATTGGGTGCCGCCTCCGCCAGAGCCAGCAGCAGCTGATAGGAAAGCCGCGGCAATTCGATGATCACCCCATCCCGGGTGAGTTCATGCCTGCCGGGATCGAGAAGCAAGTCGTCGATTCGCAGGCGTTCCCTGGTTAGGGCTCGGGTATCCATAATTTGCTATCTGCTGAAGCTAATGCCAGTGATCTGATCCCGCCGTTGATCTGCAACCATCTTACGCAAGACGCTTGTGCGCCACAAAGTTTCTCGATTAAGAAGCACACCCCCAACATTTGCTATAGGAAAACGATATAAGAATGGGAGCTTTATCTCTTCCGACTATAAAAATGTGGCTTCACGCGTCTTCACGAAACCTTCATGGCATCTTCATGTGATTTTTTCGCTCCGGGCATAGGCTGTGATCACTTGGTTACAACGGACGGTGGCGAGTAGCAAACGCGAGCTGCCTGGTGTGGCACCGCAATAGCGTTGACACCATCGGGTAGCCGCTTTCAAACGAAACTCATGAGGAATTCAACATGAAACATAAATTGACAGCAAGTATTCTAGCATTACTGGCGACATGCTTTATCGGTAGCGCGATGGCCGGTGGCTATGGCCACAAAATGCGCGAATCGATACAGGTCGCCGACCATCAGGCGTTTGAAAATAAGGCTGCGGGGCTAGAAATGGGTGATGTGGTCGAGGGAGCAACAATCCTGGTGCGGGATTATAAAAACCGGGTTATCACGGCCAATATCAGCGGCAGGGCCTTCGACCCCGATGCGTCGTATACGGTGTGGTGGGTGGTGTTTAATTTCCCGCAATTCTGCGAGCAACCCTACGCTTGTGCGAGTGGCGACCTAAACCGCCCTCGTGTGCTCGGCTCCGCTTTCCTGGCGGGCGGGTTCATCACAGATGCTAACGGCGTTGCGAATGCCTTCCTGCAGTTAGCGTCCGGTCGCACCCAGCGCGAAACCGCCGGAGGAACCAAGGGGCATGGCCTGTTAAACCTGCGCAAGGCCGCGATTCATATGGTCTACCGGACCAAGGGAACCGGCAACGACACGGTGCCGATCTCGGCACAGATCAGCCAACTTCTCGGCGCGTGTGGAGAACTGCCTAACCCCTGCATGAATCAATATTTCTCCGTCCACAATGCGGTAGAGCCCGATTAACTGGCTGGAACCATCGGGTGGACCGATAGGGACGGGGCTGCGCAAGCACGGAGGTTACTTCCCCGGGCAGCCCCACAACGGGTGGCGCCTGGTTGCGCTACCAACCCGGGGCCTTCGAGATTCGTAGGCCCCGGACTTTGTGGGATCCAGGTGCGAATTCCGGGTCGCAATGCGCTCGCTACTGCCCACCAATGTCGCCTCTGAGAATTGGCAAACTGCAGTCAATTTGATCCAAATCCGAGTTCACAGTCGCTGATTATGAACTATTCTTTGGTAAGATGCGGTGATATGGAGTATCCACATTGACTGAAGACGTATCGTTGAGGACGGAATTCCCCACGCTCCCCAATCTTGGCATCGGGGCGTTTTACTTCATAGCCGCCTTTTGCAGCCTCAATCTTATGACGCCGCCGGGATATGCGACCGCCGTGTGGCCGGCAGCAGGGATTGCGCTGGCTATGGTGTTGCTCTACGGACCACAGCTGTGGCCGGGACTGCTGGTTGGCGCGACCCTGGTTAACCTGACCAACCTGTACGATCCTGCGGTGCATCCGGACATTGGCCGGCCGTTGCTGCTCGCCACAAGTCTTGGCGTCGCCGCCACTCTGCAAGCGCTTGTAGCTTTCTATCTGATCAAGCCCAGGGTCACACTCGACCAGGGGTTGGTCGATGCCGGTGATATCGTTCGGTTGCTACTAATCGGCGGGCCAGTCGCGTGCCTGGTCAGCGCAACCTGGAGCGTCGCCACGCTGTACCTGGCCGGTATCATCGCGCCGTTAAACCTGTCGTATAACTGGATCACCTGGTGGGTCGGCGATGCGATTGGCGTCATGCTGGGGGTGCCGCTGATCATGATCTGGTTAGGCCGGCCCCGTGAAGTCTGGGAGCAGCGCAAGGCCGGTGTGGCGATTCCCGTGTTCGCCGCATTTGCCATCGTACTCGTGATTTACCTGGTGGAAATCGAGGATTACGAACAAAAGACCGAATCCCATTTCGCCAGCCAGGCGCAGCTTATCGGCGATACACTGGAAAGGAAAATACAGCGTAATCTTGAAGTGGTGTATGCAATGCAGGGACTTTTCGACACGGCGGATTTCGTGGACAGTCGCGAATTCCACCACTACGCCAGCCGAGCCCTGGAGCGCAATCCGGGTATTCACGCGTTATCGTGGAATCCGGTGGTAACGCGGACGTTGCGTCCCAAATTTGAGTCCTCGATGCAGGACCAGGGGTTCCGCGACTTTCGCTTTACCGAGCGCAACGCCGCCGGCGAAATCGAGGCCGCAGCCGATCGCGAGTTTCACGTCCCGGTGCAGTATATCGAACCGCTGGAAACCAATCGCTTTGTGCTCGGGTATGACGTGTTCTCCAACAAACAACGCAAGCAGGCGTTGCGGGCCGCACAGGCAACCGGTGAGCTGACTGGCACCGAACCGATTACGCTGGTGCAGGAGCCGGGCAGTCAGGTCGGTGTATTGCTGGTGCTACCGGTACAGCATTACCCAAACGAATCAAAAGCACAGGCCGCCGCAGCAGACCTGCCCAGCGGATTCGTCGTCAGCGTGATGCGCATCGGCAGCCTGTTAGAGGAAAGCCTGGCGTACAGCCCATTGCATCATGTGATCGTGCGGCTGCGCGATGTCGACAACGTGTCCATGCCGAAGATGCTCGGAGATTACCTGATTCGCCCGGATGGTTTGACCAGCAACCAGGACCTGATTGGTCCGGAAAGTGGTGCACTCTATTGGGAAAGGCACCTCAAACTCGGCAATCGCAGTTGGATGCTCGAGATCCAGGCGCATGAAAACTACCTTTCGAACACACATCGGTGGACGTTGTGGGGCATTTTCATTACCGGGTTGATGTTTACCCTGGCGCTCGAAGTGTTCCTGATGATCCTGAGCGGTCGCGCGATTGCCGACCAGAACCGGGCGCGGGCCCTGGCCGCCGAGATCGCAGAGCGCAAGGCGGTAGAACGCAAGCTGAACAGCGCCAACCGAGACCTCGAACTGATCGCTACTACCGACGAGCTGACCGGGATTAAGAATCGGCGTTCGATTCTCGAGCAGGGGCTTCGCCTCGCTGCCGAGGCACAGCGCTACCAAATCCCTTACGTGGTGCTCATGCTGGACATCGACCACTTCAAGTTGATCAACGATAAATGGGGCCACCGTACCGGCGACCTGGTACTGAAAAATTTCGTAACCCGCGTATGCGAGGCTGCGCGAGATGTCGACGATTTCGGTCGCTGGGGAGGTGAGGAATTTTTGATCCTGACGCGGAACTCGAAACCGGAGGAGGTTATCAGGTTTGCCAAGCGACTGGTCGCGATAGTCGCCGACCATAGCCTGGAGCCGGTAGGCCAGGTCACCGTTAGCATAGGCGTGGCGATTAGTAAGGAAGGCGAAAGCTTCGATAAGACCGTGCAGCGCGCGGATCGGGCGCTGTACTGCGCCAAGGACCGGGGTCGCAATCGCGTCGAGTGCGACGGGCTCGCGGACATCAAAAATTTCCCGGCTGCATCCTAGCCCGCATCAGTCACCGATACAGCATCAAACCTGAGAACAATCCATGAAAACAGGCATTTTCTTAAAGCCGGAAATTTACAGTCTGCTAAATATGCTTTTGCGCGCTTGTATGGTACTCAAAGCCTTTATATTGGATGATATTAAGGCGCCGGGAAAGGTCCAAAATGCCATTATCGACCGACAATTCAAATATTGGTCTGGTTAGGGCGGCTAATTACAGCAATCAATTGCGTCACGCGCTGCTCATGGATTAGCCGCCATATCTCACCGATTTTTGGAATTATCGCCGAGAGATTGTGCGTTGTGCGGGATTTTCCGACGAAGGGGATAGCCGTCGCTATAGCCGCAGGAGAAAAATTCCGTACAGCGTGCAAGATCCGGCGAGAAACCAAATAGGCAATTCGCGCCGTGGATCACCAACGCCGGCTTGCGGATTCTACGTAACAGGCCGATTCGGTCTCCACTCGCCAATATCGCTGCGATCTGGCGAAAATAGCCGGCAGGATAGAATGAACGTTCGAACGCCGCAGTGAGTTGCGCCCGCAGGTCCGAGTCGCTGAGGCGGTACCCGGGGCTCTCGATCAGGCGCCAGGTTGCGATTGCGTCCGCAATGTCATCGCCGGGCGCGGCCCCGGAGCTCTTGATCATTTGTCGCGTTACCTTATGGTCGGGCGCAGGCAAATACCATGCGCCACTGGTTGACATTATGGAAGTCAACGACAGCACCCGGTCCGGAAACTTCCCGGCAACGATCTGCGAGATCATGCCCCCCATGGAGGCGCCCACCAGGTGAGCCGCCTCTATCCCCAGGGCGTCCAGCACACCGACGGTATCCTGTGCCATATCCGTCAGGGTATAGGGCACCTTCACCGGAAAACCAAAGCGTGCGGCCATCGCCAGTTGCATCATGTCGGGCGCCTGCTGGCCCTCCATCTTTTCAGACCAGCCGATATCGCGATTATCGAACCGGATTACCCGAAACCCTGATCGCGCCAGATGTTCACAAAATTCGGCCGGCCAACTGATCATCTGCAGGCCGAGCCCCGTGATCAACACGATTACCGGGTTCCACGGGTCGCCAAATTCGTCATACGCAATGGTTATGCCATTGGCATGGAGGAATCTTTCATTAGCCATAATTGCTGCCTGTCAGTTTCGCGTGCTCAGCCATGCCTGCATGGAAATATACAGCATTGCTGGCGCGGCATTCGGCGCCGGGTTGCGCCCGTCAATTATCCGGGAAGCTCGCGTTCAATCTGGATAGTGCGGGCAACTTCAGATTTTAAAAGGGTGTGGAGCGGGGATTTTCCGCATCGATCACCCTGATGCCGGGGGGTTTTGGGGCAAGCCCGGGAAATTACTGCCCAAAACGCTCCGGCGCGGCCGGCCTGTTATCCACGATCGCTTCGATTCTCTCCATCACTTCCGGTGTCAGCTTGTCTACCGCATCGATCGAGGCCAGATTATCCTCCAGTTGGCTCAAACGGGACGCCCCGAGAATGACGGTCGATACATTCGGGTTTTTCAGGCACCAGGCCAGCGACAGATGCGCCACGCTGATGCCGATTTCATCGGCCAGGGCCGTCAATTGGCGGATTTTTTCCAGCTTGCGCTCGCCGTCTTCGCCGGTCCACAGGTCTTTTAGCCACTCGTAGCCGGGCAGATTCAGACGACTGCCATCGGGGATGCCCTCGTTATATTTGCCGGTTAGCAATCCGCTGGCCAGCGGCGACCAGATCGTGGTGCCCAGCCCGAAGTTTTCATACAGCGGCGCAAACTCCCCCTCCACCTTATCGCGATGCAGCAGGTTGTATTGTGGCTGTTCCATCGTCGGCGGGGTCAGGGCATAGGCCCGGGCCACGGCATGCGCTTCGGTGATTTGTTGCGCCGACCACTCGCTGGTACCCCAGTACATCACTTTGCCCTGCTGAATCAGGTTGTGCATCGCGCGCACGGTTTCCTCAAGCGGCGTATCGATATCCGGCCGATGGCAGAAGTAAAGATCCAGATAGTCCACCTGCAATCGTCGCAAGGCCGCGTCGCAGGCATCACGCACGTGCTTGGCGCTCAGGCCGAGTTGCATTTGCCTGTCACCGCCCCAGAATACCTTGGAGGAGACGGCGAAGGTGTCGCGCGGCAAGCCGAGTGCAGATATGGCATCGCCCATGATCTTCTCGGATTCGCCCGCCTCATAACCTTCGGCGTTATCAAAAAAATTAACACCGGCATCGTAGGCAGTCTGGAGCAGTAGTTTTGCATCGTTCATGTCCACCTGCTTGCCAAACGTCACCCACGAGCCGAGCGACAGCGCGGAGACCTTGAGACCGGCTTTTCCTAATCGACGATATTCCATGTGTTCTCCTTGTCCAACGGGTTTTCCGGTGCGATCGTCCCGCTGTCGCAACGGGCTGCGGTAAGCTACAGCAATAACCTGGGTACCGGAATGCGCGAAAGATACATCTTACACCGGATTTACCGATAAAATACGATCATGTGCTATTGCTTTAAACTGTGCCGCTTTGCCCGCACGTTGCTCGCGGCTCTGCTGACGGCTCTGCTGACGGCTCTGCTGACGGTTCTGCTATCGGGCACGCCGGCGCTCGCTGCGGAGGTCGACAGCTTTACGGAACGCCATTTGCAACTGCGTGATTCGCGCCTTGCCCTGCAGGCCCGTTTCAACAAGGCATTGCGAGCCGGGATAAAAGAGGCCAATCGCAGTGATATGGCTTGCGACACCGAGGCGCTCTACGAAAGCGTGCGCGATGCGCT
>CAMYKE010000058.1:14598-16455 GCA_947258895.1 uncultured Pseudomonadales bacterium
TGGCGAGACCCTGCTGGGCGTAGACAAGCTCGGTCATTTCTTTGTCGAGGGCTGGCGTTATTTTGAAAAGGCCGTGCTCGAGGAGCAGGGTATCGAGGCAGCTCTGGCATGGGGCGAATTTACCGAGCGGACCTACTTTGGCAACTATACCACCGGAGTCTTCGCGTTCGCCGATCTGGTGGCAAACTTCGAGGGCATGCGATTTTGGTTGCGCCTGGTGGGTGATGCCGCCGATCCCATCGCGACGGGAAAGCGGGCGATCCGCCCCCATGTCGAATGTCGGCGTCGATTTTGGCTGTTTGGCGAGCGCCGCTGGCGGTTGGTCCGCAAGCTTAGACTCGCGCATTATGTGAGCCCGGTGTGGGATGAAGCGGTCAACTGTCCGGCGTATCGCAACCCGAAAATCGAGGCTCGGGTGCGGGAACGGATTGCGGCGCTGGGGGAAGAAAGCGATGTCGATTATACCTGTCCGATCAAACCCGATGCCTGCGCCCTGGCCCGAGAGCGCTACGGTAAATATGCCGAGCGCCTGCTGCATCCCGATTGCCTGACGGGCTCGGCAGCGATGGAGTAGGCGCGGGGCTCTGTTTATAGCCTGGTGACCACCGTTGCGGCTCTGCCACGCCGCCATAGCGGGTTTTTGAGTATGTGGCGTGACGGCACCGCTGGACCCTTCCTGGCCTGCTGAAATGTTCCTGACACAACAGGGCGAGTTTCCCTGTGTCGCCTGGGTCGATAGATAATGCCGGAGATCACGCGCATTGCTACACTGAAGTATGTCCGCTGCATTATTCCTGATTATTGGCTTGTCCCTCGCCGCATTGGGGTTCTGGTGGCCCCACTATCGCCTCCGGCAAGCCGTTGCGCGGCCCTTCCCACGGGCCTGGTCCGAAATCCTGGAGCGTAACCTGCCGCTGTACCGGCGCATGGATCAACCACTGCAGCAGCAATTGCAGCGCCTGATCAAGCAGTTTTTACACCAGAAGCGGTTTTTCGGTTGTGCCGGCCAGGCGATTACCGAGGAAATCCGCGTGACGATCGCCGCGCAGGCGTGCCTGCTGCTGCTCAATCGCCCAACTGACGTGTACGGCAAGTTACGTTTTATCCTGGTGTACCCGCGGGCCTTTGTCGCCCGGCATACCCAGTACAGTGAGGCGGGCGTTGAGAGCGAGCACGCGGCGGTGTTGCAGGGTGAGTCCTGGGATTCCGGCAAGGTCATCCTTTCCTGGGATGATATCCAGCATGATGTGCGCAATTTTTCCGACGGCCGAAACGTGATCTTGCATGAGTTCGCACACCAGCTCGACGAAGAGGACGGCGCCTCCAACGGAGCGCCGCTGTTGCAGAGTAGTTCCGGTTATCGGAGCTGGGCCCGGGTATTGACGCGAGAATATGACGCCCTGCAGGAATCGGTGGCGCTCGGGCGGGAAGGGTTGCTGGATCACTATGGCGCCACCAGCCCCGCCGAATTTTTTGCGGTGATCACCGAGGCTTTCTTTGAACAGCCCGGGCTCCTGAACGAGCTCCACCCCGAACTGTATGCGCAGTTGCAGGCTTTTTACCGCATCGATCCATCACAATGGCAATGATGCAGCTACGGTTCCTCGGACGCCGGGCCGGAATTTTTGCGACTGACGTCCGCTTGCGGATCTAATCACCGGTTTTTTTGGGAAAAAACGCTACCAGGAGGGTCGCAGCTCATGCGCGCAGCGCCATTTTCTTATAGAATGCGCGGCATTGGGTCGTGGGTAACCCGTGCCACCGTGTGAATCGAGTCAAGCAACTGTTTTAACTATGGATAAAACCGCATCTAGCCTTAAAGTCCGAGCATATTTCTTTCCGGATCGAAACCGGCCT
>CAMYKE010000059.1 GCA_947258895.1 uncultured Pseudomonadales bacterium
GAACGTTGTTTCGGCAGAACACTGGGACGTCGTCGTCATGCAGGGGCACAGCCTGGGTCCGATCAGCGAGGGTACGGCAGCGCCCTTCAAGAGAGCCGCGCGGCGCTACGCGGCCATTGCTCGCAAGCAGGGCACGCGCCCCGTGTTCTTCATGACCTGGGCTTACACCGGCAAACCGGAAATGACAGCCGCGACAGACGAACGTGCGGGTGACAGCGTCCATGCGGATGCGGACGAGGTTTGCGAAGGTGTATATGCTGAAGATGTAGACGCACGCCCCGCGGAAAGTGGCCGGCAAGGCGCTGACAGCGAAATCTATACCATTTTTGGTCGAGAGGCGGGGCAACACCTGGCCGTCATCGACGAGTTTACAGGGGCCATGGCAGGATTCGACTCGGCGGATATCACCGATGAGCTGTATCGCGCGTTGCATACGCTCAAGGGCAGTGCGTCCATGGCTGAACTCCCCGTCATTGCTGAACTGGCCGCGACTGCAGAAGGGTTGGTGAAGTTGATGAGGGAGCGCGCCACCGCGATCGATGGTGAATTCGCGGGATTGCTAACGGAAATGTGTTCTGTGATCCGCGGCGGTCTGTTACGTCTGGAAGACTTCCCGCTGGAATCACTCGCCGGCGGCGCGGAACTGCGTGAAAAGCTGCAAGTATACGCTGCGGGCCGCCCCGAATTGCGTCCTGACGCCGATACTATTTCGCAGTCCCAGCCTTCGGCCCTTGCACTGTTGTTGCAGCAATATATGGATTCGATTTGCCTCGCCCAGGGTCATTTTGAAAACTGGCAGGCGGACCCCCGCCCCGCAGGCTCTGTGTTTGTCGAGTTGCGTGCGGCGGTCTCCCGGTTATCGGCGTCACTGGGCAGTGCTGATGACGAACGCCTGCCGGCCCTGCTGAACGCGCTCGACGGGACTTACGCACAGCTGGCTGAATTGGGTGAACCCGCAAACTCTGAGCTGTTGGCTGCTCTGGGTGATAGTCACGAGCTCCTGATAACCGGTCTGGACAGCGCCGCTGCAGGACAGGAAATTGAAATCGATCTGGCGCCGGTTCAGCAACTTGCCGACGCCCTTGCCAAGATGAGCCGCTTGCAGAATACAGAGGGTGAACTCGCAGGTGTGGAGACTGATGTAACAGCTGTGCCGGAAGATAGCGTGGCAGAAACAGCCGAACATGATACCGGCACTTTGGATGAACCACCCGGCGAATCGGATTCAATTGCTAGTTACGATGGCGTGCAGTTGCCGGTGCAGGAAGCGCAGGATACGGAACTGGTAGAGATATTCCTTGAGGAAGCGGAGGAGATTTTCGAAGCCATAGCAAGCGCCAAGCAGGACTGGATAAATGACAACACTAATGCGGGTGCCATCGATGCCCTGCAGCGCTCCCTGCATACGCTGAAGGGTAGTTCGCGCATGGCCGGCATGGTCGCAATGGGCGACCTGAGCCACGAACTGGAAACTATTTATGAGGATGTAGCGGCGGCACGTATCGCTGTAACTCCGAACTTGTTCGAACTGGTTCATGAGTGCGACGATCGGCTCGCAGACATGCTCGCCCAGGTGAAGAATGGCGAGATCTGTACCCCGGCTGTTGACCTGATCACGCGAGTCAGGGAGTTCCATGGTGGCAAACTCGAAGGCAGTGGGATTGCAAGCGAAATCCCCATGGCCGGCGCAACCGTGGTGTTCGATACGGCGCTGGGCGCAACCGTCGAGGCCGATTCCGCAACCCTGGATACGTTCTTTGCCAACGCCGCGAGCTTAATGGAGAGTATCGGCGTCGGCATCAAGGCACTTAAAGCGGGGAGCGACGACGCTCAGAAATTGCAGCAATGCCTCCAGGAGGACGTCACTGCCCTCAAAGACGCGTCATACGTGGCCGGAGTTCACGAAATAGGTGATCTCAGTCAAATATTCCTGGAAGTGCTGATTAATTTTGAGCCCGCCAATCTGGGTGAAGAAGCAGCCCAGGCAGAGTTGTCGGATTGGCTGGAACGGCTGGATGCATGCTACCAGGAAGCAAAACAATCGGCGCAGGACGTTGCCATGCCGGAGCCTCCCGAAGCCACTGGCGCCGGGGCGCCGACCGCCAGGCCAAGCCATGTGCCGGCCCAGGATACGGTGCGGGTATCTTCCGGTTTGCTGGAGCAATTGGTTAATCTCGGCGGCGAAACCAGTGTATCCCGTTCCCGGATCGAGCAGCAGGTTAGCAATTTTGGCTATGCGATCGAGGAAATGGGCGCCACGGTCGAGCGCTTGCGAGAGCAACTGCGACGGATGGAGATCGAAACCGAAGCCCAAATCCTGTTCCGCCAGGAGCAGGAAGGGCCTGAGCACCAGGGTTTTGATCCGCTAGAAATGGATCGCTACAGCCGGATGCAGGAATTATCCCGTTCTCTGGTGGAATCGGTATCCGACCTGTTTGATTTGAAGGACACGCTGCGTGATCGTGCTCGCTACACGGAAAACCTGTTGCTGCAACAATCGCGTATCAATACGGAGCTGCAGGAAGGCCTGATGAAGACCCGCATGGTGCCATTTGCGCGCCTCGTAGCGCGACTGCGACGGGTGGTACGTCAGGTCGGTCAGGAAGTCAGCAAGCAAGTTGAGTTCACCCTCAAGAACGTGGATGTCGAACTGGACCGCTCGCTCCTGGAAAACATGACGGCGCCGCTCGAGCACATGCTGCGCAATGCGATTGACCACGGTATCGAATCACCCGAGTTGCGCAGGCAGGCGGGCAAAAATGAAACGGGGTCCGTCCAGCTGTCGCTTGGCCGGGATGGTGGCGATGTGGTGCTCGAACTGGCGGATGATGGCGCGGGCATAGATATTGCCAGCGTCCGTGCCAAGGCTGTTGAGCGCGGCCTGATCGAGCAGGATACCGAGCTAACCGATGATGAAGTTGTTCAGTTCATCCTGCATGCCGGCTTCTCCACTGCCCGCCAGGTGACCCAGATTTCCGGGCGCGGGGTCGGTCTGGATGTTGTAAGCAGCGAGATCAAGAAGCTCGGTGGCAGCATTCATATCCATACCGAACCGGGTCTGGGCAGTCGCTTTGTGGTTCGGGTACCGTTTGCTGTGAGTGTTAACAGCGCTCTTATGGTCAATATCGGTGATGAAACCTTTGCGCTGCCGCTGTCGACGATTGAAGGCGTGGTGCGGGTCAGTCCCTACGAGCTGGAAGAGTACTATCGGGACAATGGGCCGCGTTTTGAATATGCCGGACAGCAATATGACCTCAAGTATTTAGGCGAGTATGTCGGGCACCGAAATAATCTACAGGCCCAGAACCAGGCCTTGCCGCTACCGGTCATTTTGATTCGTACCACGGAGGGTTCGGTTGCGTTACAGGTGGATGATATTACTTCCAGCCGTGAAATTGTGGTGAAACCGCTGGGTTCCCAGCTGGGCGCGATGCCCGGCTTGTCCGGAGCTACCATTCTCGGTGATGGCCGCGTCGTGTTGATCCTGGATATGCCCGCAATGGTCAGGGCGAAGGCAGCGGTCAAGACCCGGCAGGCGGAAGTCGAAACAGTAGATACAGCCGAGAGCAGTGCCAGTGAGCTGCGGGTGATGGTGGTTGATGATTCGGTCACGGTACGAAAGGTTGCGTCGCGACTACTGGAGCGGCACGGTATGGAAGTTATCGTGGCGAAGGACGGGGTCGAGGCCATGACCAAATTACAGGACACCCTGCCGAGCGTGATGTTGCTCGATATCGAGATGCCGCGGATGGACGGTTTTGAGCTGGCATCGTTGATGCGCCACGATGAGCGCCTGCAGGAAGTGCCCATTGTAATGATCACCTCGAGAACCGGCGACAAGCACCGCGAGCGAGCGCTTGAAATCGGCGTTAATCGATTTATGGGCAAGCCGTTCCAGGAAGATGACCTGCTGGACGCGATAGGTGCGCTAACGACTTTTGAGCGCGAACAATTTTCACGCAACGACTAAAAGTAAACAGAAATCAGGAAACCCGTATGGCCGAAACGCTAGCCAGCATTATCGTCAAGTTGCAGGATCGCAATCTGGTCCTGCCCGAGCAGGCAATGGCCGATATCGAGCCCCTCACCGGGCTGATCGTTGAATTGCATTCGCAAAAATGGATTCTGGGCCACAAGCACTGGCGCAACATGCGGATTCCGGTTGTGTCATTCGAAAACCTGGCGGGTGGTAGTCTCAAGAAGCATTCCGAATATGCGAAGATCGCTATCCTGAATCGCTCGCAGCCGGACAACCAGATCGCGTTTTGGGGGTTGCTGGTTCAGGATGTGCCGGAAACACTGAATCTCGGTGACTCCGATGTGGTGCAGGTTGACGAGCCGCTCGGGGAAGCCGATCTGATGGCGGTAGAAGTCAACGGAAAACGCGCCTGTATTCCCGACCTGGGAATGATCGAGGCAAGCTTGCACAAATATCTGGCAGGGTAAGCGCCGTCGGCATCTGTTGCAGCCGCTGTAGCACGAGTTAAGCTGCCAGCAGCGTGTTCAACTGAAATCTCCCCAACGATATTGCAGTACACTCAGGGCCGCCAGCGGCGCGGTTTCAGTACGCAGGATTCTCTTCCCGAGGCGGAAAGGAACAAATCCCAGGCCAGCGCACAGGGTCACTTCCCGATCAGAAAAGCCCCCCTCCGGCCCCACCAGCACTACTATCGTACGAACGCCCGATTCTGGCAGGGACGACGCCGTCTCCGTCGGGTGCATCAGCAACTTCAGGTCGGCTTCGGCCCCAGCGACAAAAGAATCCAGTCTGGCGGGCAGGGCAATCTGCGGGATGCGATTGCGGCCGCATTGCTCACAGGCGCTGGTGATAATCTTGCACCAGTGCTCCCGACGCTTGCGCATGCGTTGCTCGTCAAGCCTGACTTCGCAGCGCTCGGTAACGAGCGGGGAAATCTGGCTCACCCCAAGCTCGGTGGCTTTTTGCACCGCCATATCCATTCGTTCACCGCGGGACAGCCCGAGTCCGAGATGGATCCGTAGCGGCGATTCACGATCCCCGGCAACGCTATTGCCCAGCTGCACCAGGGACTTGCGTTTACTGCAGGTCTTCAATACTGCGGGGTATTCGCCACCCTTGCCATTAAACAGAACAATCGCAGCCTCTTCGCGCAGTCGCAACACGTTTTGCAGGTAGTGGCTGGTCGTGGCGTCCAGTGTCACTTTCATGCCGCTCGCCAGCGGTTGTGCGACAAAGACGCGCGGGATCCGCATAATTTACAGTTATCCTGTCAGCAGAATACTAGCGACGTTCATCCAGGCCCAGGTTATCCCAGATCGAGATACTCGGTTCCGCCCTGTTCATCGAGTAAAAGTGTAGCCCGGGTGCGCCGCCGCGCAACAGTGTCTCGCACAATTCGGTCACCACCTCAATGCCATACGCGACAATGCTTTTGGAATCATCAGCGAAACCCTCGAGCCGCTTGCGCATCCAGCGGGGAATCTCGGCACCACAGGCATCGGAGAAGCGTGCCAGGCTGCTGTAATTGGTAATCGGCATAATGCCGGGCACGATCGGCTTGTCGATGCCCGCGGTACGGCAGCGCTCGATATAGTAGAAATAGGCATCCGCGTTATAGAAATACTGGGTTATGCCGCTGTTGGCGCCAGCCTCGAACTTTCTCTTCAGGAAGGCTATGTCTGACTCGTAGTTCTTTGACTGAGGATGAATCTCCGGGTAGGCGGCAACCTCGATATGGAAATGGTCACCCGTTTGGTCGCGGATGAACTCCACCAGCTCGTTGGCGTAAACCAGGTGGGTGGCGCCACCGGTACCGGAGGGCAAATCGCCACGCAGGGCTACCAGGCGGTTGATGCCCATTTCCTTATAGGCGTGCAGCAGGGTTGCAATGGCGTCCTTAGTGTCACCACCGAAGCTGAGGTGGGGGGCCACCGTTGCGCCCTGGCGATGCAGGGCGGTCACTGTGTTGATGGTTTTTTCGCGCGTCGAGCCGCCTGCGCCATAGGTTACGGAGAAATAGTCGGGCTGCTTTTCCTGTAGTCGCCGCCATACCAGCTGCAACTTCTGCTCGCCCGCCTCGGTCTTGGGTGGGAAAAATTCGAAGCTGTAGAGCTTATCTTTGTTCATTGCTATTCCTTCGTAACTGTCTTCGCTCACATCTTTACCGGCGCGGGTGCCTTAGTGCCGGGGAGTCAGTATCGATAGCTGTCCGGCTTGTACGGGCCTGCTACGGGAATGCCAACATATTTTGCTTGTTGCTCGGTCATCTGCGTTAGCACCCCGCCGAACCCGCCGACCATGTGCCGGGCGACTTCTTCATCCAGATTCTTGGGCAGTACCTCTACCCGCAACAGTTCCGCCCGGGTCTCGGCGTCCTGGTCTGCAAAGGCCTGCTGATAGAGGTGGATTTGCGCCAGAACCTGATTCGCGAAGGAACCGTCCATGATTCTGGACGGATGACCGGTGGCGTTACCGAGGTTAACCAGGCGTCCCTCGGCAAGCAGGATCAGGTGATCATTGCTGGCTCGGTCACGATAGATTTTGTGGACCTGAGGCTTGACCTCATCCCACTCCCAGTTGGCGCGCATGAAAGCGGTATCGATCTCATCATCGAAATGGCCGATATTTGCTACTACCGCGCCGGATTTCAGCGCCGCGAGCATGTTCCTGTCGCACACGTTGACATTGCCGGTGGTGGTGACAACCAGGTCCGTGCGGCCCAGCAGGTGTGTATCGATACACTCCGGAGTGCCGTTGTTGATGCCATCGATATAGGGAGCCACGACTTCAAAACCATCCATGCAGGCCTGCATGGCGCAAATCGGGTCGATCTCGCTGATCTTGACGATCATCCCTTCCTGCACCAGCGACTGCGCCGAGCCCTTGCCAACGTCGCCATACCCGATCACCAGCGCTTTTTTTCCGGCCAGCAAGTGATCGGTGCCGCGCTTGATAGCGTCATTGAGGCTGTGACGGCAGCCATACTTGTTGTCGTTCTTGGATTTGGTGACCGAATCGTTGACGTTGACCGCGGGCACCTTAAGGGTGCGGGCTTCGAGCATTTCCAGCAAGCGATGCACGCCGGTGGTGGTTTCTTCGGTAATGCCATGTACGTTTTCCAGCAGCTGCGGATAGCGGCGATGCGCGATCTCGGTCAGGTCGCCGCCGTCGTCCAGCAGCATATTGGCATTCCAGACCTGGCCATCCTTGTTTAGTGTCTGCTCGATACACCATTCA